>NZ_VOZA01000003.1:0-180066 GCF_013420015.1 Acinetobacter sp. YH12039
GAAAATGTATATCGTTGGCAGAAGAAATTATTTAGACCAATTATCAAAAGCTTCATTGATGACTTTATTCTCGATAAAAATCATCTGCTACCACAGAGAATCTTTAAATAATAGTGCGTAAGTCCTATTAAGTAAGTTTGATTAAATTCTTAATTAAAAAAATACACTTGAAAAAATACACAACTTTTCAATCTGAAATAACAATCAATGTATTTATTTTTATTTAAAATAACATTTAATACGAAGGGCAAATTCTAACGCTTTTCACGCATTTGAAGCGATAAATTGCGGCTTTGACTGCCGAATTGTTGGGCAAAAACTGTTTATTTGCATAGTAAATGGACGTTTTTGTTTTAAATCTGAGGTCTAATTCACTTAAATGAATAGATCTCTTGCGAAAGTCATTATTGAAAATTTATCCGGTTTACCAGTGCAGCGATTAAGTTAATGCGTAAACCGAATCTTTTCCGTCTATTTCGATAGCGTTCACTTAATATTCTAAATGTCTTCAATTGACTATTGATGTGTTCGATCACAACTCGTATTTTTCCAATCATTTTATTGTACTTTTTCTCAACATCAAATAAGGGTATATTCTTCTTTTTCTTTATTGGCATCAATAATTTAAAGCCATCTTGCTCTAATCCGTAGTACCCTAAATCGGTCATAACATATTCACAATGTTTGAATTTCTTAACCGTTTTTCTTGCCAGTTTAATGTCATGCTGACTGCCATTCGATATATCTAGCCCTATGATTTGTTTGCTCTTCGGATGATAGATCACTTGTGCTTTTAGCGTATGTTTCTTCTTTTTACCACTGTAGAACTTACTCTGATTTTTTTTTCGGGCGTTCTATTGAACATTCTGTCGCATCGATAATGACCCAGTTAAAGTGTTCGTCTGCTGTGGTAATGCTTCGTTTTGGCAGAGTAAAACATCTTGATTTCATCAATGCATCTTCAACCTTTTTAATGGTTCGATTCACATTACTTTCAGCGATATGGTAGTGTGCCGCCAATTCCAGTTGAGTACTGTAATTGCGTAAGTAATTGAGCGTTAATAACAACTGATCCTCTATAGCTAAAGTATGAGGACGACCTGATTTCTTTTTGAGTGATTCTGCTTTTTCTAAAACCTCTACCATTTCGGTAAAAACTGGTCGAGGTACGCCAACCAAGCGTTTAAATTCAGAATCTGAAAAACGGTTTAAGTTCTGATATCTCATGAAACTTAGATTGATGTGGTTTTTACTTTCGCAAGAGATCTAATATCTTAGTGATAAATTTAATATCCTTGTGAAATACTTGGCTTTACATCAGGTTTTATTTGATTCATAATTTGCCAATCGAGTCGTCACACAGTTTAAAAGTGTGACTTTGACCCTGATTCTCCATCATTTGTTTTTTATTCGCCCAGCTTTCCCCAAGGTTGGGCTTTTTTTTTGTCTAAAAATGGAACTTTACCGCAAAGATTATAGATAAAACGGAGATGGAATAAAAATAAATGCCCTTTTATGGTGCATATATTATTGAATTTATCATCGAGTTCAGTAGGTCCAGACAAAAAAAATCCTGATTTTCATGGAAAATCAGGATTTTTTAGCCAAAATTTTCGGGAAACTAAAATATTCTGCTGAGGAAGAAATTTAGTGTGCCCTAATACGGTGCATTCTGCACCAATTTATTGCAATTGTAAATATTTATTTAAGCAAGTTCATAAAAAAATTTATTCCTTTCAAATATGTTGCTGTTTTTTTAGCGAATTATCTCGTTTTAAAATGATAAAAATGTGACAGATTCAACACATTTGTATAGAATTTAGCTGTATAAATGTTCATTTTATAAATTAATAAATTAATAAATTAATAAATTATTGATCATTAATTTAAATATTCCCGCGTTTAGTTGATAAGTGAGTTGGGGTATGCAACAAGTGTGGGGCATAAAATAGATGGAAACATTACGAACAGAGCATATTAGTAAGCGCTTGCAACTTGCGATGCTAGTAATCGTCTTGTCTATCGTATTTATTAGTGTTCCACTGATTGTGAGCAGTTATCAAAACTACCTCAAAAATGCTCAAGCGCTTAAAGAAATTCAGATGCTAAAAATGGTGGCAGATTTAACCAACCAAATTTCTCGTGAACGTGTACCAGCCAACAGCGCAATGTCGAGTCAAGGTGAGCAGCGCGAGCAAAAAATTATTGAGTTGGCTGAATATCGTCAGGGCGTCGATCAGCAATATCAAGACACACTGAAGGTTTTAAAAGAAGAGGGCTTTGCACCGATTGCCCAACAGTTAGAGTCCAATTTATATCCGTATTTGTTGCAGGGTCGCAAAACGGTCGATCAATATATTGCGCTGCCTCTACAACAGCGTGAAGCTAAAAAATTAGATCATGCCATCTTGGCGATGTTCCAAGCTTGGGATCAAAGCTATATTGCCTTGCAGAAATTGGTCAATCATTCACATGGTAAAGATACCCGTGTATCGAATTATTACACGCTGATTTTATTATTGGCAGAATTACGTGATCAGGCAGGACGAGTCGCGTCCAATATTATGGCTGCAGTATCGTTTCAACAGGAAATTCCTGAACAAAATTTAGCGCGCTCTTTACAAACCCAGCGTCAAACACGCTATTTGTGGGAGTTGATTAATGTCGTGCAGTCCGAACATGACAAAACACCCGAGTTTAAACAGTTACATCATGCAGTACGGACGGAATTTTTAGATAAAGGTTTACCGATTATCGACGGTCTGGCGCAAAAAAGTCTTCAACATCAGCGTTATCATATGGATGGCACTCAGCTCACTGATGCGATGGTCGATAAATTTGTCACAGTGGTGGAATTGCAAAGCTATATTTTAGATTACAGTCTCAAAGTGGCTGCGGACGAACGACGTGAAGCGCGAAATAAATTGATCTTTACGCTTTTTGTCTCGCTCGTGTCATTACTGACTGCATTATTAACGATGTTCTATGCCAAGAAATGGGTGTTTGAACCTTTAATTCGTGCTCGTAATCAGTTATTTAAACTGGCTCGGCACCGACAAATGGATCAAGGCGTGATTGAACCTGCCAAAGCAGGTTATCTCAGTTTATTTGATGCCATTTAGCATATTGAAAACATGCTGGAACAGCGTGATGCCTTTGAATTTCAGCTTAAACATATTGCCAATACTGACTCACTCACCAATGTCGCCAATCGTTTTGCCTTAGATGAATATATTAAATTTCGCGACAGCCAAAGTTCAGGTTTTTTACATACAGCACTGATCGTGATTGATATTGATCACTTTAAACAGGTGAATGACCGCTATGGGCATATTGTCGGTGATTTGGTGATTCAACATGTTGCCAATCAATTACGCCAACATATTCGTTCATCCGACTTGGTGGTGCGATATGGTGGAGATGAATTTTTAGTCCTGATCGAGGGGATTGATATGCTCAAAGCTCAGCACATTGCCGAAACCATACGGCATGATATTCAGCATGTGAATTTCAATTTGGTAGAAGACGATACAGATCTCATCGTAACGGTGAGTATTGGTGTTGCAGTGGGTGCCAAAAGCTGGATCGATTTATTAGAGCGCGCAGACCAAGCATTATTTAAAGCCAAAGCTGCGGGGCGTGATCGTGTTTCAGTCTAAACGCAGCTTGATATTCATAAATATCTTGGCAGATTCATAAAGTTAGCTAGAAAAATCAATTAATCTTCATCTTTATATAATTTATTGCAGGCTTGTTGGTTCATTTGACTACCATCTACATTCCAACACTGGGCTTGGGTAATTTTGCCCAAATCGTACTGAAGCACCGCTTCAGGTTGCCCATTGTTATACCAAATTTTATAACTGTTATGACGAACGCCATTACGATAATAACCTTGGCGTTCTAGTTTGCCGTTTTCAAACCACATTTTCAGCTCGCCAATCAATTTATTGTTTTGAAAATTGGCATAGGTCCACGGTTTACCATTACTGTACCAGCGTTGGCGCAGGCCATTTTCGATACCATTTTTATAATTTTGAGAAAAAGCCAGTTGCCCATTCGGATGCCAAATTTTGTAATCCCCCTGCGACTCGCCATTGATGATGCTACTTTCTTGCTCTTTTATCCCATTGGCAAACCAAAACTCAAGTTTGCCCTCGTACTCCCCATTTTTATAAGCAATGCGGCTACGGGGTTTGCCGTTGGGGAAGAAACTTTCAAATACGCCTGAGCCTTGAATACCATCTGGAAAGTGAATTAAATGTTCACATTCACCGTTTTTAATTTTGCTGTTGCTCAGAAAGATGGTGGTTAGGGCATTGCCATTGGCATAGACATATTGATTTTCATAGATCCCTTTGTGTGAAGTCGGGGTACTGAGGGCTTTACACTGCGGCTTATCTTTCCATGGGCTAAGACCGGGGTCTTCTTGTGAGACAAACAGCACCATGTATTCGTTTAGATAGCCATCGGCAAAGCTATATATTGGACATAATAAGAGGCTGAAACTTAAGATAAATTTATTCATTGTTAGTATGCTTTTATATTTTAAAAAGTTAAAAATTATTCGTTGTTGAGTCCACGATAGGCGTCATCATAAGGATGTTTTATTTAAAAATAAATAGTCGATACGTTGAGTTTGCAACAGATACAAGACTGTTGAAAAGTACACAATTCAGGTTTGAACTTCATCTTATACTATGGACTTTAAACACCATAAAAATAGTGCAATGAAAAAAATATATCTATCTTTGATGACTGTCCTCAGTTTGACAGCATGTACAACAAACGAAGGCATGTTGGATTCATCTCAACACTTAAAACAAACCACTCAAGCCAATTTAGAAAATTCACGGGTGAGTGAAATTCCGTGTCTATTTAATCAAGCACAGACACAGGCGGTATTTGTCACATTTGATGGTCAGCGTTTGAGCCATTATGGCAATGACTTACAGCGCGCCCAGACAGCATACATTCCTGCATCTACCTTTAAAATGTTAAATGCTTTAATTGGTTTGCAGCATCAGAAGGCGACAACCACTGAAGTTTTTAAATGGAAAGGTGAAAAACGTGCTTTTCCGTCATGGGAAAAAGACCTGACTTTGGGTGAAGCCATGCAAGCATCTGCAGTTCCTGTATATCAGGAACTGGCAAGGCGAATAGGTTTGGCGTTAATGCAACAAGAAGTCAAACGGGTCGGTTTTGGCAATGCCAATATTGGCAAACAGGTGGATAATTTTTGGTTGGTAGGGCCCTTAAAGATTACGCCTGAACAAGAAGTCAAATTTGCGTATCAGCTTGCGACAGAGAAATTACCGTTTGATGTCGCGGTACAAAAGCAAGTCAAAGACATGCTTTATATTGAAAGCCGTGGGGATGCGAAGTTATATGCCAAGAGTGGTTGGGGTATGGATGTAGAGCCGCAAGTTGGGTGGTATACCGGTTGGGTAGATGATGGTCATGGCAAGATTACAGCGTTTAGTTTGAATATGCAGATGGCAGCAGGGGATGATGTGGCGGAGCGTAAGCAGTTGACGTTGGATGTGTTAGATAAGTTAGGTGTATTTCATTATTTACGTTAATTTTTTGAATTTTGAATTTTGAATTTTGAATTTTGAATTTTGAATTTTGAATTTTGAATTTTGAATTTGCATGTCTTCACTGTAGATTGGGTTTGAGTTTCCATTACGTGGGAGATTCCTATTTTTGAAAGCACAGAAGTAAGCAAAATGCTTTTGTTTGACTGAGGGTACATCCGTGCTGCCCCAGTCAAACAGGCGACATCCATGTCGCCGTCATGTGATTGAATGTAGTGAAGTACAAGAATTTATTTAGAAATGGCTTTGTTTAAGCTCGTATAAAGTGATTTTCTAGCTTCTAAAATTTCAACTCTATATTGAGCAGTTGTTTCAACATTGATAGCTCCATTTTTACAAAGTGTATAAGCGTTAAATTTTCCGAGTAATTCGCCATAAATTCTTAGCTTTTCTTATTGTTCAATATATCCATGTAAAAGAATTAAACCTTCATTTTTGCTAAGCAAATTAAAGTCATTAAAAAGTGCGTGTCTTAGAGGTTTAAGTCTGTCTGAAATCTCATTAAGAGCTAGTTGAGATTGTTTTGTTTCAAATTCAAAAATTGCCCAAATTTTTAAAACGAGATGATTTATTTCCTCGAGATCTTTGGAAATATTGGTCAATAAATTACGATTATATAGAAGGTTATCTTTTGCTACTGATGCTGAAATATTTGCCTTTTGATTTAAGTAGGTAATTACGCCAGTTATCAGTGCTCCCAAACCAATTTTTACGGCTGTATCAATTATCTCTAATAAAGTCATATAAATATAAAACGGTGAATGAATCACCGTTTTATCATGCACTTAAAGGAAAGTGAATCTTATTTCAACATCGGCTTTAAGAACTTCGCTGTATGCGACACTTTATTCTTAGCCACTTGCTCTGGCGTACCTTCGGCAATAATCATACCGCCGCCAGCACCACCTTCAGGACCTAAATCCACAATCCAATCGGCAGTTTTAATCACATCCAAGTTATGCTCAATCACCACGATGGTATTACCCTTATTACGTAGCTCATGCAGGATGTCGAGCAATTTAGCAATATCATGGAAGTGTAGACCTGTTGTCGGTTCATCAAGCACGTACAAGGTTTTACCTGTATCACGTTTTGCCAACTCACGAGCCAATTTCACACGCTGCGCTTCACCACCTGAAAGTGTGGTTGCAGACTGACCCAAACGGATATAGCCCAAGCCCACTTGGTTCAAGGTTTCCAAACGACGGTGGATCACAGGAATGGCATCGAAGAAATGCATCGCATCTTCAACCGTCATTTCTAAGACATCAGAAATGTTACGACCTTTATAGCCAACTTCTAACGTTTCGCGGTTATAGCGCTTGCCGTGGCAGGCATCACAAGGCACATACATATCAGGTAAGAAGTGCATTGCAACCTTAATCATACCGTCGCCTTCACAGGCCTCACAGCGACCGCCTTTCACGTTAAACGAGAATCGACCTGCAGCATAGCCACGTGCTTTGGCTTCAGGGGTTTGCGCAAACAGTTCACGAATAGGGGTAAACAAACCGGTATATGTTGCAGGGTTTGAACGTGGTGTACGACCGATTGGGCTTTGGTCAATATCAACGACTTTATCGAGGAACTGTAAGCCATCAATCGAATCAAATTTCTCAGCCGTTAATGTGGTTGCACCATTCAATTGAGTCGCTGCAAGCGGCAATAATGTCCGGTTAATCAGCGTCGATTTACCTGAACCTGATACACCTGTCACACAGGTCATCACACCTAAAGGAATAGTCAAATCGACATTTTTCAGGTTATGACCCGCAGCGCCCATTAACTTAATTTGCTCTTCAGGTTTTGGCGGTTGTGTGCGTGTTTTCGGCACATCAATACTGAGCTTTCCTGATAGATATTGACCAGTTAATGAATCTGGATTTGCCAAAATTTCATCATACGTCCCTTCGGCGATCACATGACCGCCATGCACACCTGCACCGGGGCCAATATCAATAATATGGTCGGCGGCACGGATCGCATCTTCATCATGTTCTACAACTAATACGGTATTACCTAAGTCACGCAAACGTACTAGGGTTTCCAATAGGCGGTCATTATCACGCTGATGCAAACCAATAGAGGGTTCATCCAGCACGTACATTACGCCCATCAGGCCCGCGCCAATTTGCGAAGCCAAACGAATACGCTGAGCTTCACCACCCGACAGTGTTTCTGCCGAACGCGATAAACTTAAATAGTTCAAACCGACAGAGACTAGGAAGTGCAAACGTTCACGAATCTCTTTGAAAATCTTGTCAGCAATTTCGCCTTTGGCACCGCTTAAGTTGAGGTCTTGATAATAGCTTTCAGCATCGCCAATCGACATCTTGGTGATTTGCGCGATGGTTTTATCTTTAACTCGAACATGACGTGAAATTTCATTGAGACGTGAGCCACCGCAAGCATCACATGCAGCATTGGATAAATACTGTGCCAAATCTTCACGCACGTAGTTTGATTCGGTTTCACGGTAACGACGCTCTAGGTGCGGTAAAATCCCTTCAAAGGCTTGCACGCGCTTGTGCGAACGACCACGTTCATCGATATAACTGAGGTCAACTTTTTCTTTACCTGTCCCATATAGAAATTTCTTTTTGGTGTCGGCATCGAGTTCATTCCACGGTGTGTCTAGAGAATAACCAAAATGATCGGCAACTTTTTGGATCATGCTGTAGTAATACGGACGTTGACGGTCCCAACCACGGATTGCCCCTTGGCTAATCGAAACTTCATTATTGGGAATCAATTTGTCAGCACTAAAATGGCTGCGTGTGCCTAAACCATCACAAACAGGGCATGCACCGAATGGATTGTTGAAGGAAAATAGCCGTGGTTCAAGTTCACCAACGGCACGTTCACATTCAGGGCAAGAGTGTTTCGCAGAAAATACGCGATCTTCTTGTTCGCCTTTCATCCACGACAAAATGGCAATATCGCCACCCATACGTAGTGCAGTTTCAAAGCTTTCTGCAATACGGTTACCGAGGTCATCACGAACTTTAAAACGGTCAACAACGACTTCGATGGTGTGCTTTTTCTTTTTGTCGAGTTCAGGCGGAGTATCAATATCAATGACTTCACCGTCGACACGCGCACGGACAAAACCTTGACCTTGTAATTGTTCAAATAAGTTGGTGTATTCACCCTTACGGTCACGGACCACAGGGGCAAGCAACATAAGCGCCGTGCCTTCTTCTAGACCTTTGACGGTATCGACCATTTCAGACACAGTCTGAGCCACCATCGGGAGGTCATGTTCAGGACAATACGGCGTGCCGACACGGGCATAGAGTAGACGTAAATAGTCGTAAATTTCGGTGATTGTTCCCACTGTTGAGCGTGGGTTGTGGCTCGTTGATTTTTGTTCGATGGCAATCGCAGGACTCAAGCCTTCAATCGAGTCAACTTCGGGCTTTTCCATTTGCGAAAGGAATTGGCGTGCATAGGCAGATAAGGACTCAACATAGCGACGTTGACCTTCAGCATACAAGGTATCAAAAGCCAAAGAGGACTTCCCTGAACCAGAAAGACCCGTAATGACCACAAACTTGTCGCGTGGAATATCGAGTGACACATTTTTTAAGTTATGGGTACGTGCGCCTCGAATACGGATATGGCTTTGGCTCATGCAAGGGGTCCTAAAATATTCATCGAAAAACCTATATATGATAGCGCATGAAAAATGTTCAAGTGTAATTTAAACCTAGATTTATGCGTGACTTTGTGAGAAAAATGGCCGAATCAAAATATAGCTGTCTGTGCCGATGCCCTAAAACATCCGCAAATCAGCAATCTAGGACTTTTAACATGAAATGGCAACTTCATCTCAATCCAACATTAGGTGTGATGGGTTTATTGATGTGTAGTGTGTTTTTGAGTGCATGTACCCCGAACCAAACCCCGAAAGCGCAAAATTATGACAGCTTAGAACAAGCAACTTTGGCGCTGAATACCGAAAGTGAAAAAATTGATCTGTATATTGCAAAATTAGGTCAAGCCAAAACAGAAGCTGAAAAAAAGCATCTGGCTTGCGAAAAAATTCCTCAACAGTTTGATTTGGTTTTGGCAATTGTTGAAAACAATCAACATTTGATGAGTGCTGAAGATTTAAAAGTTCAAGCGCAGTTTAAGCAAATGGCTGAGCAACAAAAAGCGCGCTTTACATCTAGCCTATGGTGTAAAGGTGCATAAAGATCACGGCACTATGACTGTTTTAAGTTCATCGTTTAAATCTCCTGTGCTATGCGCATAAAAATGCATTAGAAAATCTCAGGACTATCGCAGAAAAGGCGTAAAATGCAGTTTTATCGAAACCATAGAATGCCATGTTGTCCTTATTTCTCAAAAGCTTAATGGGTGCCTTTGTTGTGGTATTAATTGCTTTGCTGTCTAAAAGTAAGGTGTTTTATATTGCAGGTTTGGTTCCATTGTTTCCGACTTTTGCGTTGATTGCTCATGTCATTGTGGCAAATGATCAGGGTGCAGCCGCATTACAAAAAACTGCGCTGTTTGGACTCTGGTCTCTCATCCCATATTTCATTTATTTATTGATGGTGTACCTGCTCGCAACACGTTTGAGCTTAACGGCATGTTTGAGTGTAGCAACTTTGAGTTGGGTGCTTGCTGCGGCTGTTTTGATTTATGCATGGCAGAGTTTTCAGTAAGCATCAAAAGCCTATATCGATGCTGTTTCAGATTAACTTTTTATCGGTTCTAGATCATTTATAAAACAATAGATTTGTATTAAATTATGATGAATTTCCAATCACTAAATGTGTGATTTAAAATGTAAGTATTTGAATAATTAATTATAATTCTGCCAGAACAGAAAATAATCATGATAAGAGCAAATAATGTTAAAACAATTTTGGGTGATCATCTGCCTCATGTTTTCAAGTCAAATCCTGTGGGCTGAAGACAGTCAAATCCTCGCGTTTGAACAGTTTATTGACCCGGTAGCCGAGCAGCGTTATAGCGTGAGCGTGCCTGCGGTCGGGCAAAATGAACAGCTATGGTCTGTGGTCTATATGGTACTGCAAACCAACCAAGTCCCTGACAATACTGTTCTGGACTTTAAAGTCGTTCCGCAAGGTTTATTGTTGAAAAATAATCCTGCACAAAAAATACAAGAGTATGCTTTTGATGGTGTACAGTTGGCACAGAAAAAAGACTATGTACTGTCCCAATTCTCAGATTTGAGTGAACAACTGGAAGATCAAACTGGCAAGAAAGTGCTGGATGCATCACTCTTTGATACCAGTCGTGCCCATGTATATGCCCGCGTAGAAGATTGGGTGCCTGACTATAATGCACAAGCTACTCAACTGAATATTGAACTGGGAAAACTGAATGAAATGCAAGTCAAAGGGCTTTATTTCATTTTAGGCAAAGGTGAAAAGCCCAAAGATTTATTGGCTATTGCTCAACTAGATCCGATGGTCAAATCACAATTTCATTCAGAAGAGATGCAGGAACGCAAAGCAGCACGCAGTGAGTTGCGTGAAGCACGTTTTGCGATTTTTTTGGTGATTATCGCGATGGGGATTTTTCTCGGATGGTATCGTTTTAAACGCTAATGCCTGAAATGATCGTGCATGGTCATTCTAAAAACCGAATCTAACCATATTAAAAAAGGATCTAAAAGCAATTTTAGATCCTTAATTTTTTATACAGTTTAAATCAAAGGTTTATTCTACAGGCCATGTCCGCTGTTGATACGCGCTGTCCCAGAACATCCATTCTAATTTTGCGCCGTTCGTGTAAGCCGCATGCATTTTTTCACGTGTATCTGCATCACAGCGAGCCGCCACTCGATCAATAGTTTGAATCACGTTTTGTACAGCGGTATTGAAGTCGTCACCTGAGTAGGTGTCGATCCATGCTTGGTAAGGGTTATTCGGTACAGATTGGCTGACAATGGCTTTGCCGACTTCAGCATAGATCCAAAAGCAAGGCAGGAGTGAGGCAAGGACCACAGGGTAACTTTCTGACCATGCTGTCGCTGTTAGAAACGAAGTGTAATGATGACAGGCAAGGGTCAGTGGAGTATTTTCAAACTGTTCTTTGCTAATGTTGAAACCTTGCATAAAGTCATTGTGCAGACTGCGTTCCACCACGATGGCAATTTTTGCCGCTTCAGAAAACTGAATCACATCGTCGGCATCAAATGCCTTGGCTGCACACACCGCAAGCGCACGACCATAAGCCAATAAATAATGGGCATCCTGAATGACATAGTGGCAAAAGGCATCGCGGCTTAAACTGCCCTGAGCCAATTCCTGATTAAACGGTAGATGGAGAATCTGCTGATATAACGCGGTATTACGTTGCCAAACTTCTTCAGAAAAACGCATTGAACATTCCTGTCGTTAAAAATGAAAGACGGGTCTACACCATGATGCGATGTAATTGAGAGCCTTCATCTTAGAGTGTTTATTCAAAATGTAACGAATAATTTTTGGTTTCAATTCTGAAAAGCGGCATAATTGCGCCATAAACTTAGCTTCAAACTGGGTATTCCCTCATTTTGAAATCTTATTGAATGAATAGGTCGATCTATCATGATGAAACATTTTGGTTTCTCAATCGTCTTTACGATCGTGTGTCTTGCTATTTCTGCATATTGGGGTCTGAATCATGGCCCAAATGCGGGCGTGCAAGCCATGCTGACAGCACTGACCATTACTGCCATTTTAGCTGTGATGGAAGTGTCTTTGTCTTTTGACAATGCCGTCGTCAATGCATCTGTACTCCGTGGTTGGGATCATTTTTGGAAAATGATTTTCTTAACCGTCGGGATCGTGATTGCTGTCTTTGGTATGCGTTTGATTTTCCCAATTGTGATCGTGGCTGTAACTGCAGACATGGGTGCAATGGAAGTGGTTCAAATGGCGTTGAATGATCCAATTCAGTATTCAGCTAAATTGATGGCACATCATGCAGAAATTGCGGCCTTTGGTGGTGCTTTCTTATTATTGGTGTTCCTGAACTTCTTCTTAGATGAAGGGAAAGATACCCATTGGTTCCGTTGGTTAGAGCGCCGTTTGGCCAATCTTGCAAACGTTCCTGCGATGTCCGTGTTTATTGCCCTAATTGCGTTATTGGTAATGGCAGCAAACGTGGCCGAAGTCTCTCGTCTAGCGGTAGTGATGGCGGGTATCTGGGGGATCGTGGTGTATATCGGTGTCCAAGTACTGAGTCATTTATTGGGTGGTGAACCTGAAGTTGATGAAAACGGTAATGCGGTTGGACATGACGCAAATGGCGTACCGACAGGCGTGATCAAAGCAGGTTTTGGTGGTTTCCTTTACCTTGAAGTACTCGATGCCTCATTCAGTTTTGATGGTGTGATTGGTGCATTTGCGATTACCTCTGATGTGGTAATCATTATGCTCGGTCTTGCTATTGGTGCTATGTTCGTGCGTTCGATGACCATATACTTGGTGGATAAAGGCACCTTAGATGCTTATATCTTCCTTGAACATGGTGCGCATTATGCGATTGGTGCTTTGGCCTTCATTATGTTGGCGAGTGGCACAGGTCTGCATGTCCCTGAAGTGGTAACGGGTCTGATTGGTGTGGCATTTATTGTTTGGGCGGTGATTGCCTCAATTCAATATAAAAAGCGCCAAGAAAGTCTAGGCTAATTTAAACTTGCCTCAAATCTCCCAAAAAGCGCAGCATCAGCTGCGCTTTTTATTTGTCCAATCATCAGGATATTTAAAATCAATAAAAATCCTGCTTCGCTTTAAGCTGAATGTCCTATAATCCCATTCCAAGATTAATGAATTTTTAACCAGCTATGATGAATGCTCTTGAACGACGCTCAACTTTTGCTTTGAGTAGTATTTTCGCCTTACGTATGCTGGGGCTGTTCATGATTATTCCTGTTTTCTCTGTGGCAGGTCAGCAATATGCAGGGGCAACACCGGCACTCATTGGTTTGGCGGTTGGTGTCTATGGGTTGACCCAAGCGATATTACAGATCCCGTTTAGTCTGATTGCAGACCGTTATAGCCGTAAACCGTTGGTGGTCATTGGGCTGCTGTTGTTTGCTTTAGGCGGTGCAATTGCAGCAATGTCCGATAGTATCTATGGCGTAATTATCGGGCGTGCGATAGCCGGTGGTGGCGCTGTGTCTGCGGTAGTGATGGCTTTGTTAGCCGATGTCACACGTGAAGAACAGCGCACTAAAGCCATGGCGATGATGGGGATGAGTATCGGTCTGTCCTTTGTGGTGGCATTTAGCCTTGGACCTTGGCTCACAGGTTTAGTCGGTATCTCGGGTTTATTTTGGGTGACCACCATCATGGGACTTGCTGCGATTGCGATGTTGCTGTTGGTGCCGAAAGTGACGCGTCATCACCGAAATTTCCAACAAGGTTATCTGACGCAATTGAAGCAAGTGCTGAAAATGCCTGATCTAAATCGGTTGCACGTTTCAGTCTTTGCATTGCATTTACTACTCACAGCGATGTTTATTTATGTGCCATCTCAGTTGATTGACTTCGCCAATATTCCCTTGCATTCGCATGGTCTGGTATATTTGCCGCTTTTGGTCGTGAGCCTGTTTTTTGCCTTTCCGAGCATTATTCTGGCGGAAAAATATCGCAAAATGCGTGGCATTTTCTTGACCGCCATTGGTGGCATTATTCTAGGATTGGGCATCTTAATTTTTGGTTTCGAATCTAAATATATTCTGCTTACTGGCTTAGGATTATTCTTTATTGCATTTAATGTGATGGAAGCATTATTACCGTCATGGTTATCGAAAGCGGCTCCAATTCAGTCTAAAGCGACAGCCATGGGCGTGAACGCCAGCAGTCAGTTTCTGGGGGCATTTTTTGGTGGTATGATTGGCGGGCAACTTTTGTTGCTAAATGATACGGCAATGGGATGGGGCATCCTGACAGGGCTAGCCATTTTATGGTTGATCATTAGTTTTGGGTTGGCTCAGCCGCGTTATTTATCGTCTATGGTTTTCAGTTTGCCTGAAGATAAAGAAACGGATGAATGGACTTCTCAGCTTTTAGCAATTCGTGGTATTGAAGAAGTTGTGGTGATGTCTGACCAGCAAGTGGCTTATGTAAAAGTGGATAAGCAGCAGATGGATGAATCTGCGCGACAACATTTAACGCACTTGTTAGGGAAAGAGGTAGCCATTTAACCATAACTCTTATAAAGTAAATAATAGAAACAAATAGGAAGAATACGTCTGATGCGTGGTGTAAATAAGGTTATTTTAGTTGGTACTTTGGGTCGTGACCCTGAAACAAAAACTTTCCCAAATGGTGGTTCTCTCACTCAGTTCTCAATTGCAACGAGTGATTCATGGACAGATAAAAATACAGGTGAACGTAAAGAGCAAACAGAATGGCACCGTATTGTGTTACATAACCGCTTAGGTGAAATTGCACAGCAATATTTGCGCAAAGGTTCTAAAGTTTATATTGAAGGTTCATTACGTACTCGTCAGTGGACAGATCAAGGCGGTCAAGAGCGTTACACGACTGAAATTCGTGGTGAACAAATGCAAATGCTTGACAATAATCGCCAACAAGGCGAACAAGGTCAAGGCGGTGATTTTGGTCAGCCTCGTTTTAATAACCAACAAGGTGGTTATAACAATAACCAAAACCAAGGTGGCTACGGTAATAACTCAAACCAAGGCGGTTATGGCAATAACCAACCGGCTCAAGGCAATAGCTATGGCAACAACAACCCAGGTGGTTTTGCGCCAAAACAACAGCCTGCACCGACACCGGCTCCTGCAGCAGCAGATTTAGATGATGACTTACCGTTTTGAGACACACTAGAGATATATTTTTGTAAAGTTTATAAAATTATTCTTTATATATAGTAAGTTAAAAGAAAGTTTACAGATATTAGAAATAATTCTGTAAACTTTTTTATTATTTTACAGTTCAAAAGTTTTATTTGATTATCAGTAACTACATGACAATATTTGTGACTTTTACCAGTGCCCCATTAGTTCCAAGTAGTGCAGCCTGATAATAAAATACAAATTACTGTTAAAAAATAGACCTCTTTCATAAATCATTTTTACTCAATTCCGAGTTATAGATTCCTGCGATTAAACGGAATCTCAAACCCAGCCTTTTACCTCTATTTCGGTAACGTTCAGCAAGAATTTTAAAGGTCTTCAGGCGACCAAATACATGCTCGATCCCGATTCTTCTTTTGTTGATTGCCTGATTATAGATTTTGAGTTCAGGTTCCAGTTTACAGCGTCTTTTGGCTTTTAACGGCAATAGGCTATTAGGGTACACAGCATAAATTCCCTGATAGCCTTTATCTGCAAGGATAAAAGCACCTGAAGGAATCTGCTTTAAATTGCGTTTTAATAGCTCGAAATCGTGCACCATACCGCGATCAGTGCATAAACTCAGAATTTGCTGAGTTTTATAATGAATGATGGCCTGTACTTTAAAGGTATGCGTCTTTTTCTTGCCACTATAGCTTTTCTTCTGTTTTTTTAGGCCTTTGAATTGGAATTTCTGTGGCATCCACGATCACCACATTCCAGTCGATCCCTTCGCCTTCAGGCAAATTCTTCGGTAAATTAAACAGATTGGATTGAATCAGGCAATCTTCAACATGACGTACAATTCTTGAGGCTGTTGACTCTGAAACCCCGTAACTCGTAGCAACGTGAAATAAAGTTCGGTATTCCCGCCAATAGCTCAGACAGAGTAGAACCTGATCCTCCACACTTAACTTGGGTGGTCTGCCTTTAGCTGGAACATGCTTCTGCAATTGCTCAACCATTAAATAAAAGGTTGACCATGAGATGCCGGTATATCGCTTAAACTGTGTTTCAGAAAGCTTCTTCTTTGAATCAATGTATTTCATCCGCAGATTATGCATGAATGCTAAGAAAGTTAGAGTACAAATATCAATCAAAAAGGTGCTCGTTTTTTGATTTATGCAAGATGTCTAATATAAATTATATTTATTCATTACATTCTCTTAGTACTTAATTTTTTATCAATATATCAATTAAATTTTACAAATTTTGATAAATATAATTTAAACGTATAGTTTAGAAATTAATAACACTAACATTATTTAATATTCGAGAGAAATACCAATGAAAACAATTGTTAAACTAGCTTTAATGACTTCAATGTTTATAAGTGCTAGTTACTCCCACGCAAACAATAATTCTAAGGTATTTAGTCCAATGGTTGACTTAAAAAACGCTAAAAGTTTTTGTGCTGGCAGATATACGATCCAATTGCCTAAAAATGTCGAGCAGATCGCTGGTGGTGATATATTCAACTCATTCCAAATCAAGAGTAAAACTGGATCATCCGTTGCTGAATTAAATGCTGAATATGCATCATTAAAAGATTACTTTACTAGTAAAGTATCTAAAATTACTTTGGACACAGAATTAAAAATATTTGGGTCTAAGTCAGCACGTATTTTCTCAGGGAAAGCTGGAACTATTGAAGGTGTTCCTTTACAGCTTCATTTTTGGGTCTTAGATCGGAATACATTGTTCAAGTTTGAGATCCCATACATGCCAGAGAAGAAAGGTCTAGTTTTTGATGAAATGAACAAGATCATTGCGAATATCAGTGCTCGCAACAACGATACAGTTCCTTCTGAGAAAGGTGTTTGTATCTTAAATGGATTTATTAAAGATTCTGATTCACAGTTCCGAAGAAGTACACATACGATTGCATTCAAAATGAGCGATATGCCATCTGTGAGAACAAGTATGCAAGTCGATGCTGTTGCTCATCAATTGCCAGATTTAATTACTCGCACAGAAAGCAATCTAAAACGTGATGGAATTCTTCATTTAACGTACACATCATTCAAAACAATCAGAAAAGGTACAAAAAACCAAACTAGTGGTGATCAACTCACTGGATCGGAATGGGTAAGCAAAGCTCCAATGAAAGGCAGAAATGGGATTATTGCAACTTGGGAACATGCAGGAACAGCTCAGAAGATTAATGATCCAGCGGTAAAGTATGAGTTTGATTCTGGATACGATGGAAGTAATGTTCGGACTTCAGACCTTTCAGAAAAAGAAGCCCTAAAAATATATGAATCAATTCTTGAAACAATAAAAAAATTCTAGGAATAATTATGACGATTGAAAAAACTCCTATTGATAGTACTGGGGGATTGCTTCAAGTCTGTTGTGACTCCAAGCACTAATAAAACTATTTGCAATGCCGTTATTGGGCCTAAATTGGTTGTGCCTATTATTTTTATACCGGGCATCATGGGCTCAAATGTTGAACCAATGGAATCTAAGAAAGTATGGTTCCCTGCAACGGAAAATTATTGTCGGGCATGGTTATCGCATAAAGTCAAAACGCCACCATCACACTATAAACAACAGTTTACACAGGCTGCTTGGCAGGCCCTCTGTATGGATATAAAGGCTTGCACCCATTGAACTTGATTGGTTTGCACGATGGAAAGGCAAAGATTGATTTAAATAACAAATCTAAAAATCCGATAGTTTTTATAAAAAAGTTCGGTTTTACCTATGGTTTGATATTTCGTATTCTAGCTTCAACAGATAAGCAATCCCTGAAATGAGTTAGAGGAATATCAAATGAGTTTAATTAATACTGAAGTAAAACCATTTAACGCTACCGCTTACCAAGACGGTCAATTTATTGAAGTTTCAGAAAAAGACTTCTACGGTAAATGGTCTGTGGTGTTTTTCTATCCTGCTGACTTTACTTTTGTATGTCCAACAGAATTAGGCGATCTTGCAGATCACTATGCTGAATTCAAAAAAATGGGCGTAGAAATTTATTCAGTATCTACTGATACACACTTCACGCATAAAGCTTGGCACGATTCTTCTGAAGAAATTAAGAAAATCGAATACCCAATGGTTGGCGATCCAACTTGGACACTTGCGAAAAACTTTGATGTTTTAATTGAAGCGGATGGTCTTGCTGACCGTGGTACTTTCGTAATTGACCCTGAAGGTAAAATCCAAATCGTTGAAATCAATGCAGGTGGTATTGGTCGTGATGCTTCTGAATTGATGCGTAAAGTAAAAGCTGCTCAATATGTACATGCACACCCAGGTGAAGTATGTCCTGCAAAATGGAAAGAAGGTGAAGCGACGCTTGCACCATCGATCGACCTAGTGGGTAAAATCTAATTTAGTGATCCAACCGTAGATTTAAAAAAGCCAGAACTCAGTTCTGGCTTTTTTTTGTGGTCTAGAACATTAAACTAAATAGCCATCATGCTCCGGAGCATAGTCACGAATTCCAGCGACTAAATAGTCAATTAATCTTTCCATGACTAGGCGCTGACCTTTTCGCGAAGCATATACCAATTGTACCGTACCGACATTTGAGCACCATTCGGGGAAGAGGTGAATTAAACGACCTGCCTCAATATCTGCTTGTACCGTTAAATACGGTAAGTCTGCGATGCCTAAACCATCGAGTACCGCATAATAAGCACCGGCTAAGTCATTGCTTTTAATCCGAGGTTGTAAGGCAATTTCAATCTGCTCTTGCTGTCCCGTATGATGCAAATGCCATTGATAGCGGTTTTTCTGTGTACCCAAAACGATACTCGGAAATTCTGTCAATTCGAAAATATGCTTTAACTCGCGTCCTTGTAAAAGTTCAGGACTAATCACTAAGCAATGCACGGTTTTAATCACGTCACGTACAATAATGCTCGAGTCTTCATTTTTACTAAAATTGGTACGAATCGCTAAATCAATGTCGTCATGCAAGACATCTACACGGCGGCTAGACAGCTCAAGTTCGACCTGAACTTTGGGATGATCTTTTAAAAATTGATTTAACAAGGGGCGAATTTGATGTTCCATCATGACCGGTGGACAACTAATTTTAACCAAGCCTTCAAGTTCACTTTTTTGCTTCAGGAGCACCTGATGCGCACATTCAACTTGTTCGATTACTTTTATGCATTCTTCATACAATTCTTGGCCTAATGTCGTGACCTTAAAGTGTCGGGTAGAACGCTGAATAAGGGTGACATTATATTTGGCTTCAAGATCTAAAATGCGTCGGCTTAATTTTGATTTTGTAATATTCGATGCTTCACTTGCAGCGCTAAAACCGCCATGTTTCACCACCAAGTAAAAGTAGTAATAATCATCAAATGAATGCATGGATCACCTTATGCAGTGAAAATTATTTCAATTCAAATCATCATACGTCAATTTATACATCAGGTATAAAAAAAGCGGCTCGAAGCCGCTTTTTACTACTGAAGGATTATTTCTTTTCAGTATTTTGCGTATAGCTGTTGATTAGGTTGCGGTAGTCCGGTATATGGTTGCCGAAAAGCGCACCTAAACCTTCAATATCATTACGCCAGTCGCGGTGTAATTCACACGCGGTACCAAACCACGTCATAAGCTGCGCACCCGCTTGCGTCATACGTTGCCAAGCTGAGTCACGGGTTAAATGGTTGAATGTACCTGAAGCATCGGTCACCACAAAGACGTCAAAGTCTTCTTCTAAAGCAGACAAGGTTGGAAATGCAACACAAACCTCAGTCACTACACCGGCAATAATTAATTGCTTTTTGCCTGTTGCTTTGACGGCTTTCACAAAGTCTTCATTGTCCCAAGCATTAATTTGACCTGGGCGTGCAATATAAGGTGCGTCAGGGAACATCTCTTTGAGTTCTGGAACCAATGGACCGTTTGGACCTTGTTCAAAACTGGTGGTGAGAATCGTTGGAAGATTAAAATATTTTGCGGCTGCAGCCAGTGCGAGCACATTATTTTTAAATTTATCTGGATCAATGTCGCGAACCAATGAAAGTAGACCTGTTTGATGGTCAACTAAAAGTACCGCGGCATTATCTTTGTCTAAACGAACGTAAGGTTTGCCCCATTTTATTGTCCTCTTTCCTGTTTGCAACTACGCAGGATCAGATGAAATCTGCGTGTTAACTAGATTTAGAATAGTTGTAAAAATGAGACAATGAAATGGGTTTAAATGAGAAGCTCAATCATAAAATTGGGATAATTCATCGTTGTATATGTCTTAAACCTTAGAATTTCGAAATTAATGCTTGGTTTTGAGTGAGGTGCAGATTTTATGTCTGAGTATTGTTCTAATTTTGAGATATAGAATGCTATCTGGAAGATGGTCAGTAAGTATTTCAAAGCTTAAAATAAGCGCTATGTTCATCCTATCGTATGAATATAGGAGCTAAGAAATGAAAAAAGTAATTGGTGTTTATCGTAATCAGCAAATGCACTGGGTGGGCGATGGTTTTCCAGTCAAAAGCTTATTTTCCTATGATCGTCTAGGTCAGGCGATTAGCCCATTTTTGCTTTTGGATTATGCGGCACCTTATCAGTTCGATCCCACCACTGCACGGCATGGTGTAGGTTCACATCCACATCGTGGTTTTGAAACGGTGACTATCGCCTACAGCGGTGAAGTGACTCATAAGGACTCAAGTGGTGGTGGCGGCACAATTCAAACAGGCGATGTGCAATGGATGACCGCAGGGTCGGGTCTGGTGCATGAAGAATTTCATTCGCCTGAATTTGCTCAAGCAGGTGGTCTTTTTGAAATGGTTCAATTGTGGGTGAATTTACCGGCAAAAGACAAAATGACCCAGCCTCGTTATCAAGCGATCACACGCCAAGATATTCCTCGCATAGACATGGATGAAGGTGCAGGGCATATTCGGGTGATTGCTGGTGAAATGGGTGGTCACCTTGGGCCTGCACAAACCTTTAGTCCAGTGAATGTCTGGGATGGTGAATTGAAAGCTCAATATGAAACCACCTTACATGTACCTGAAGGGCATAACACCATTTTGGTGGTCTTGAAGGGTGAGGTTGTGGTGAATGAAAGCCATAAAGTTCAAGACAGTTCGATGGTCATGTTTGCCAAAGATGATATCGCCATTCAGCTACAAGCGTTGCAGGACACACAATTTCTGTTACTTAGCGGTGAGCCACTAAATGAGCCGATTCAAGGTTATGGCCCATTTGTGATGAATAGCAAAGCTGAAATCATTCAAGCCTTTGATGATTTCAATAACGGAAAATTTGGTGAAATTGCGCTGGCGCATGAAGCTTAAGCGAAAATCATGTCGTTGAAATAGCCGAAAAAAAAGCCTCTGAATAGTCAGAGGCTTTTTTATTGAGCGCTGTAGTATTTATAGTTGTCATGATTTAAATATCATTTTACTTTTTATAAATTGTGATGAATTTATCACTTTCTTATGTGGCGCATCTTAGCGAGACTTGGCTTTAAAGTAAACCGAAAGTTATAAAAATGGTTAATTTAATTGTTTGGTTTTATAGAGTAATTAAAATTTTAAAGAAAAATATGTTTAAAAAACAAAGCTTAAATTGTGTGCTTTTTGACTGTAAATATTTGTAAATTTAACTTAAAAACGGCTGTACTGAAATCCATACAAAAAGTGCGAATCTGGTATTTTTTAATAGCTATTTTTAACTTCTGATCAGTCATACTTTTAAACTGTGTTTTATAGATGGAAAAGAAAATTGGAAATTGCAGTCATCGGTAGTGGCATGGCTGGGCTGGCTACCGCAAGAATTCTTAAAGACGCAGGGCATAACATTACAATTTTCGAAGCTCTGCCTGGTCGTGGTATGGATAGCCACAGCACTGAGTTTGAAGGCGGCTTGATCGATGCCCCTTTGCGTGTGATGAATCCACACCTCTGGAAAAATACCTTAAGTTTGGCGACCCATTTAGGGATTAAAACTTTCCCAGTCCGTACCTATATGGCATGCAGTTGGCTATTTGAAGATCGTACAGAAACGTGGTTGACCACCAGTCGTAGCCGTATTGGTAATTTCCCAATTATTAATAACCGTAAAGGCTTACAACAATATGGCTGGCGTTTAGTCAAAGGGATGTTGCAACTCAAAGCGGCGATCACTCGATTTTTTAAATCAAAAAATCAGGACATCACGCTTGCCGAGTTCATTAATAAAAATGAAATTGAAGAAGTATTTTGGCATGGTGCGGTCATGCCTGTGTTGTATACCATTTGCACCTGTAACCCGAAAACGATTGGGGAATGGCCTGCGAAACCGTTGTTGATTTTCTTGCGTCAATTGACCAATGGCGATGCCTTGCTGCGTATCCAAGGTGGTACACCTGCGTTGGTTGATAAACTGATTGAAGGTTTAAATATTCAAAGTGGTACGGCAATTACCAAAGTGCACGAGCAAGACGATAAAGTCTTGGTGGAAACTGAGGCCGGAGCACATCATCTATTCGATCGTGTGGTAGTCGCGACACCAACCACCAAAACGGAAGAATTTTTAGATTCAACCCAGTTTGCTGACGATATTGAGCTTTTAAAGAAATTTAAATTTGAGCAAGGTCAGTTGGTGATTCACACTGATCAAACCGTGATGCCACCGAAGCGTAAAGATTGGTCTGTACTAAGTTATATGATGGACCGTAAATTTACCCGTCAGCAATTTACCGTGTGGCTGAACTCAATCGAGCCGAGCTTGGTGGGTAAAACCCCTGTGTTCCAAACCTGGCAGCCAGTGACACCGATTGATCCTAAAAAAGTGATCTCTTCGGTCAGTTTGACACGTGCAGTGGTGGATTCACATACCGTGGCGCTGAATAAAGAGTTACAGCAACGACATTTATCCCCTGAACGTAAAGTCTTCTTCTGTGGTTCATGGTCTTGTGACGGTCTGCCGATTTTAGAGTCTGCGGTAACGTCTGCTATGCATATTGCAGAAATTTTTGGTGCACCATTGCCGTTTGTGGGTTTAAAACCTAAAGTGGAGGTTGCCCCTCAACTCGGTTACTAACATGAAATGGCTTCAAGCAATTCGTCAGCACATCCCTAGCCATAAATATGCGATTAACAGTCGACTACTCGGAGATGATGCGGAGCTTGCTTGGAGCAATTTGGGCTATTGGAATGATGCAAAATCATCCTATCCTGCAGCCTGTCAAAAACTCGCTTTCCATCTTGCCGAATCCATTCAATTAAAATCTACAGATCGTGTTTTAGACCTTGGTTGTGGGCAGGGCGCGAGCTTGGTTTTTTGGATGGAACATTTTCAAATTCAAAACTTATCCGCAGTCGAATTGCAAACCGAATGTGTGGAAAAAATCCAAAAAAATTTAAATTCAAAAATCAAAATACAACAAGATTCATTTTTGAATTTAAAAAATATTTATTCACAAAACTGTATGGATGCCGTACTGTGTATTGATGCTGCGTATCATAGTGATTTGAATTTATTGCTTTTATCAGTTGTTAATGTTTTGAATTCAAAGGGACGCTTTGCTTTTCACTATTTGATGTTGTCCGATGCGTTTTTGAATTTAAATTCAGTGCAACGATTGAAATATCAAAGTCTGTTGAAAGCAGCAGATGTGAATTTGAAAAATTTAAATTCAAAGCAAAATTTACAACACCAAGTGCAACAGGCAGGTTTCGAAAATATCCAGATTGAAGATATCAGCGAATTCGTATTTCAGGGTTTTGCCGATTATATTCAAGAACAAAAAAGTCAGATGAGCCTGAGTCATGTGGATCAATTCAAAATCAAGATGACGGCAAAATTGTGTGAGAAGTTGTATCGAGACGGGCTGATTCGTTATGTGCAGATTAGCGCGAGGAAGCCATAAAAAAGAGGCTTTAAAAACATCAAAGCCTCACTAAAAAGCGAGGCTAAGAAATGGTGCCGGCACACGGATTCGAACTGTGGACCTACTGATTACAAGTCAGTTGCTCTACCAACTGAGCTATGCCGGCGTTGTGGAATGCATTCTACAGATTTTTTGAAGTGGTGCAAGTTAAAAAAACAGCAAATCGAATGTAATTTATACGTTTGATTTATTCAGCATTCGACCGATGTTTGGCTCTAAAAACCAGAGAAATAAAAATAGGTAATGTTTCGCCCACAAGATGTGGGCGAAAAAATAGGATGGGTGAGCGTTGAGTGCTATTTCATTCTTAAAATTTGGTCTAGATCCTGTGCGCATTCTTCAAGTGTATATGCCATCTCCAGTTGCATTTGGGGGCGGAGTTCATTGGCGAGCTTTCGCCATTCGTCAATCAGACGCTGTGCTTTTTGAATTTTATGTTTATTGATGTCTTTGGCAAGGGTTGGGGTATAGCCACCACGTTTGGCGTTCTTGATCTGCTTAACATAATTCTGGCTGTTATTCATGTTCTCTCCCGAATAGCAGTGATATATGAAATGTGTTTTTTAAGTTTTTCGTTGATCAAGTTAAAAGTACCGCAATCGCGTTTCAGTTCTATGATGTTTAAATTAATGAATAATTTTTTGAATAGTACCTATATTGAGAGGATGATTTATTTTTAGCATAGGCTTAAGTAATTGTCTTTAGAATATAAAATTTGTATTTGTAAATATACGTGTACTTATTGCTGCCAATAAAAAATCCATAAGTCGTGCATTAGGAAAAAAACGTGTGATTGAAATCCGTCAATCAGGACTTAAATACTGTGAAGTTATTGAGCTAAACAAATAGAAGATCAATTAGGGGGATATTTAATATTGAGAACAATAAAATTAAAAAAGGCCTAAATTTTATCAATTTAGACCTTCATTCTGCTTGGCATTGCAGTTTATTCTGGCGGTGAAAGAGGAAGTCTGAATATTGGTGTAAGTTATTGAAAATAATAATTATAAAAATATAAAAAATTAAATATACCGACAAATATACCGACAAGTGAAAAAAGGAAAAATATCAGATCACGTATCGTGAATTCGATTCTTTAAATCTCGATACGTCAAATTTTATATATGGAATAAGTTTGATAGCAGAAAAAGATATAAATAGTTTTACGGCTTCTTTTGATTTTTATTCCAAATATTATCCTTTCAAATTAAATCTTATAGAAGGAGTTAGGAAAAAATTAACTCTTCAATAGAAATAAAGCCCTCATAAGAGGGCTTTATTTATTTCTTGATTTCTGGCGGTGTTGGATAGGAGGGTTTTGTTGGAATTAGCTTGTCACCCTTAATCACTCTTGTTGGTGGTGGCGGTGGTGGCGGTGGAATAGTTTGGCTTTGCGACATTATGTCTCCCTCGATTTTTTGGTATAGAAAAAACATACTAACAATAAAAGTTAGTATCAATAGTAAGTAAGAAGAAACAGCTAATCTGGCTAACCATTTCTGTCTATATACATTATTTTCATAAAAGATTGCTGAGCAGCTTGAATATTGCGATGTGAGATAAATTAAAAATTGATCATCAATATATGTATTAACTGCCTGTTCGGTGGCATCTGGAAAATGGCTAATATAATGTTGCCTTAAAGTATTTCTATAATTTTCCATTTCTGAGTTTGAGTTTACAAGCTCGTCAGATTTTAGATTAGTAATACAAAACAAAGCATATATTACAAAAGCTAGTACTAGTGCAGCGGCCACCCAGAGAATGATAACAATACTTAATTGCATACATCCGAGCTTCATCAATTCTTCTTGCATACTGAAATTTGCAGTAATACAAGCAGTGATAAATACTGAAAACAGAGCCATTCTTGTATAAATTTTTTCTTTAAAATCGATATGAAAAAAATAATCTGATCGATACATCTCTAATCTTTTTTCCAGATCCATAGCTTCCCTTTGCCCCCCATTCAAATTCAATAATCTTAGTTAGTTCATTTTCCTATGTAGATAGAGGAAAACATTTTATTAGTCATGCTAGATCTAACAGATCAAGATATTGTTCAATTTACGCTAGTGTAGTGCCTTCGCTGGATCTTTAATATAAGCATGTGATGGAACTCTTATTTATAGAAAAACCATCTGTGCTTTAAAAAACGCCTATTTCATGAATATGGCGTCTTTTATGCTTTTTGAATCAAAGATAAACTTTTATGCTTTCCGCATAAAAACACAGTTTTGATTGGATAATGATCTACTACACCACAACAAAAACAGATTGCCTTTTAAGCCTAATGCAGTGCGTTTCTAACGGGAGTGCTAAGTTTTGGTTCTCTGATTCTGTGAGCTTTTCAAAGTTTCATACTGTTATCCCAAAGTTGATCTTGGAGTATGGTCTCAATCTGGATGAATCTTTACGCAAGCGAAAATCAGATTATGGGGAACCAGTGTGGAGTTTAGTCATCAATTATGATCCGGCAAGGAATGATGTATTCCAGTTCTGGTTATTTACCACAGGCTATAGAGAAGCACGAAGAAGCAAGCTGACGCTAAAAGAAATACTCGCTAAAAATTCCAGCATGGTGCAAAAGCAAAAGCTCAACAGTATTTTGACTGTCAAAAAAGAGAAGCTGCTTCGCTATGGAGATTATGTACTTGGACAGTACATAGAGTTCAGCGATCTTAAACCTCAATTTGCTAAGACTTATTATCACCCGGAACAATTTGGAGTGATATTTAATACCAAGACAATCCGAACAAAGACAATTGATAGTAATAGGAATTCAACTTACCGAATATTTAAACCGTTCGATAATTTTGAATTAAAACGGCTTGCTGGCATTAATAAAAATTTTGGTTTTGCCTTTCTTGAAAATAAACATACTCGCTGGAATCAAACCTCTGTAAGTCAGTTTTTATTAAAGCAGTTTGGGATTAAGTTTGATACGCATACCGGTTATAACGACCGATTAAAAGAGCTGACTAAGGTATTACGTGGAGTTCGTAAAAAGCACTTGGAGTTTTTCCAGCGTTATTCTCAGAAGAAAATCCGCTACACCTGGTATCTATCAAAAGATTTTATGCAGTCGGCTGAAAGGGAGTTAGATAAGAAGATTGATTTAATCTCTACAGGTAAGGCAGATCGATTAAAAGAAGCTACATATCGATTAAGTGCACATGGTAATTTCCATGGTACCCGGCACCAAATTGGAAAGTTACAGGCCAAGACTAGATCAAAATTAAATAGTAGGGATCCAAACCATAAGAAACTAAATCAAATGTATTTCCCTCAAAATCTTCACTATGTACGGTTTACTGCTAAAAAGGCTCAGAATATGAAAGAGTTTGAATTGGTATGTCGAAATGCAGATAAGATTTATTTGAATAAACAGGGTAGACAGAATTCTAAAGACCAACATTTGAGACGGGATAAAAAGACATACTCATTCATTGCTTCTTAAATTTCTGCTTCAATCGTTAAAAGCGAACAGATAGCTTGAATAGCATCCTGATCTAATCAAGCTATTGGAGTTTTATTTATCTAATACGACATCAGCCAATTGATGAGCAATCTCTTCGATAGTGCTAAAAGAAGTATTCAAGGCAATTTTATCCGCTAGATTTGGACTATAGTTCATCACATCAGTTTTGGTGATCTTATGCCAAATTGGCAATATCATCTTATGACCGTTCATTTCTCTGGCCACTAATGCATCTAATTCATAGTTGGTCCATTCTTTCTTTATGAAATCTGCTGACAGAACTACAGTTCCATATCGTGAATTCCTTAGACCACTATCAATTTTCCGACGCAGACTATCTCCAACTCTCATAGAAAATTCATCATACCAAACCTTTAAACCTAGCCCTTGTAATGTCTCGGCTAGAGGGCGCACAAAGTCATCTTTATCTTCTGAAGCATGGGAGATGAATAAATCATATTCAGGTTCAAGTGTGACATCAAGATAAGGGGACGCCGTGGCACCAGTGATATGCTGGGTGGATGCTTTGATACTTTCAATTTCACGTTTCAGTTTTTTTTGATGTTCGATCTCTTCTTTTTGTTGCTTCTTGGCTAGAGCATCTAATTTTTTGCGTTCTAATGCTTCAGCTTTAGCCAAGTTCTGGTTTTCTTTTAATAACTTGTTTTGGATATCAGTTTTCTTTTTTTGCAGATCTGAAAGTTTTTTCTGGATCTGTGCATTTTCCTGTTCTTTTCTGCTGATTTCAGAAAGCTTAGTTTTTAGTGTGCTAGCTGTAGTGGTCTTTGTAATAGACGTTTGAAGTTGAATAATCTTAGCTGTGACACTACTTGCTTTTGTCTGCTCTAAACTCATCCTATGAGTTATATCGGATAGCTCTTTATTAAGCCTTGAAATAGTTGAGGATATGGATTGAATTGACATTGTAATCTAGTTCGAAAATATAAAGATCCAGATTATTGGCTGATCATATTAAATACAAGTCAGAAGGGTATGCTCATAAAGAAAAATTATCCGTGTGTGACTAGGTTTTATATCAGCTATTTAATCTACCCAATATTGGTATCATTCCGAAAACGGTAATATTCCCAATATTGGGGTTTTGAACGATCCCGTTTTTGGGATTTTGAATGTACCCGTTTTTGGGATGCAGAACCTATCAATGAATCAACCATAGAATCTATCACTCTCTGAGAGCTATCTGGATCTATTTCTTGCCGGCGAATTATCTTGATGATAGGTACAGGTAAAACACAATTTATGAATGGATTTGATTTCTAGCCCAAAGATTGATTATGGATATAGTCAAATTTCTTACTGGTTTAAGCACAGTGAGCTTTTCTTTAGAAAAACAACTAAAGGTACATTAAAAATTATTTCACGCTTAGAACGCAAATCTGAGCGATATGTGGAAGCTCAAAATTATGCAAATGATATACAAGCTGCCAGCTAAAAAAAGATTCAGTTTTAGTGAAATTAGTGGAGTAAAAGAGGTGTTTCGCACTCTCCCTCGCGCGCGCGCGCGTTTTGTTAGAAATACACCCATTTTTTAAGTGCTCAAATTACTTATTAATGGGATCAAACGCATAGGGGGGAATATGGGTATTTTTGTTGAACTTAATAATTTTGAAGCATCAAAAAGATTAATTTTTCTAAAAACAGCAATCCGGTACGGCGCACCAAATTATTTGGAGATGATCAGGGAGTTGAAAGAGCATTATGAAATGACGAATGAAAAAATTGCTTTTTTGCTTCCAGTTTCAGGTCCATCAACGGTAAATGATTGGGAGTTTGGCAGCACGCCAAATTATGAAGCAGGCGAAGCATTTATTGATTTGTGGAAAGCTTTTACTGAAAAAACAGATCAGGACATCCCTCGAATTAATCACTGGAGAATATGATTGATGACTAAGCAGCCAGCGTATAGACCTTTAGATTGTGATGATATGGAGCGATCGATTCAGCTCTGCAATGGAATTGAATATTTAATTGACGAATTCCAAAGAGCAATTAATGGTAAAGAGCCCAACCAGTTATATGAATCTAGCTATCAAATGCAATTACTGAAGATTGCTGATAATTTGGAGGAGTTGATTTATCGGCTAACATATTTGGCGGATAAAAATAATAAGGAATTCTATTTTCAACATTTGTTTTCAATCCTTAAAAGTTTAACTATTGCACCAAATGTATTAATTATCACGGCGTATTACTTAGATCCTAAGAATGAGTATAAGCGCATAGTCAATCGGAATACCTTCAACTTTGAAATAGAGAAAATTGTTAAAAAAATTCAGTTTATCAAACCTGTTTTGCAATCACTTTCTGTTGGGCGAAAGTCCGGAGTTAGAAGCATTGCACACTATGTTTAGCAATCTTTGATCGTACGGGAAAGGAGTAATTTGTGCTCCTTTTTTCATTCTAAATATACCCATTTTTTGAGGATTTACTCTGTTCTACATTAAATCTATTCAATAGTTTTGCGGAACAACGATAATGCGTATACCTGTATCTCAAGGCCGTGCAACATCACAGCCAACTTTACAGCAGCACACACCAATAACTGGACTATCTTCAATTGGTCAAGCTATCGGTAATGTTGTTGATGCACGTAAAGAAGAACAAGATAAAAAAGAGAAGGCTGATTTTGCATTACAGTCATCTAAAATTGGTGCTGATATTAATGTTGTAGATAATGATCTGCTTACTAGAATGCAAAGTGGAGAGTTGACCTACGACAATGCTGTAAAGCAAAGACAGGATAGTCTTGAGTCAATTAAAACGCAGTATAAGTCTGTCGTGCCTAAGCAGTTTGAGCAAAACTTTAATAACTATTTCGAGCAGCATTCATATGGTAGTGCCGCTAAATATTTACCGATCGCACAGAAATCAGAACAACAACAAGCAATTGTTCAGCTTAAGGACATGCGGGAAAATTATTTAAAAAATCCTAATGCTTCCGAGAAAGAGGTTTGGAATGGATTAGCTATATATGCACAGTCCAAAGGCTTGCCCGTAGCGCATGTTCAAGATGCTTTTAATGAATATAAAAATAATCGTGCTGGTAACGATGTAACGACTTTTTATTTAGGCAATAAGTCCGACAATGAAAAGCTGACTGAACTATCAACTCCTGAAGCTGTAATAAAAAAACATCCTAATTTGACTCAGGAACAAGCTGTCTACTGGAGTGGTCGTGCACTTAGCCAGATGGATCAGAATAACCGTGCAGCTGTCTTGCAGCAGAAGCAGTTAGAAGATGATGCTAAAGATGCTGTTAATGAGATGAAGGCAGATATTGAAACTGGATTAATTCCAAGTGAAGCAGTAATTAAGTCTCGTTTGGCACGTGTGCGGGGAACTCAAAAAGAGCCTGAATTTGTTCAGCTCAGTGGTGCTTTGGTGGAAGTCCAACAATTCATGCGTTTAGGTTCAGATGAACGCGAAGCATATCTCAGCAAAAAGCGCTCAGAAGCACAAAATACAGCGCAGGATAATGCTAAAGATGTGAGTTGGAAGTTAGGTCTTCTGTCTAAAACGCACGAGAATATGCTCGGCTATGAGAAAAATAATTCAACTTTGGCGTATTCGATTAAAACCGGTCAGGATCTGACAGTTGTACCTACTAATGCAATATTAAGTGGTAACCCAGATGCTATTTCAGCCATATCTAAAAATATTAAATCTATTCATGCAAACAATGTTCTAAATGGGACAGTGGGTTCATTAATTCCATTTTCTACCCAACAACAAGCTGAATTAAAGCAGTTTTGGGAAAAAGCTAAACCAGGTGACAAACTGAGTTTATTGACCACGCTTTCTAAATCTAGCGCAGGCAATGCTAATGCATCACGTGACATGATTAAAAGTATTGCTGGAGATAGTGGTTCATATCGCTTATCTGCATCATTAGGTCGCCGAGGGTTAAATGATATTGCTGGGCAAATTGTTACTGGCCAAGATTTGCTGGATAAGAACTTAGTCAAAGTTGATGACAATTCGCTAAGAGCTGAAACTGCAAGTTATTTATCCGGCGTAACCACACCAGGTAAACCAGATTTTGAAATCTATTTCGAATCAGTGAAGGCGAATTATGCATATTTGCTTCAGAAGTCAGGGCAAGTAGCTGACTCTAAAGGAAGCATTTTAAATAAGTCTATTGATGAGGATTTATTTAAAAAAGCAGTCATAAATGTGACGGGTGGGAAATTCACAACTGGTGGTTTCTTTGGGTCCAAGTCAGTTGTATTAAGACCTCACACTGTAGGTGAAAAGTCATTTCGTGAACAATTAGAGAGTTTTAACTCCAGAAATTCTAGAGCTTATGGCGGCTCTGATAAAGACTTCTTTTTAGATTTACCTCTGGAGCAGGATCCAAGTAATCCGTACAAATATTATTTTAAGAATGGTACCAAATACGTCATGGACGTAAACGATAAACAGCGCAAAACACGCTTAACTTTTACGGTTCGATGAGGTGATCCATGGATTTTTTAGCAGATGATGAATTAACGTTAAATCAGGATGATCCCCGCTTTAAACCTAAAAGTGAACGCGGTGGATTTAGTGATGGTGCTTTAGGTGTTGTATCTGGCGTTGCTATGGGGACCATTGAGGCCGCTACTGCACCAGATGCTCTAATACGTGGTGACAAAAAAGCAGCATCTTTGAGAGCGCAAAACCTTGAGATCTTTAAGCCTGATGATTTAGGGGGAGCTGGTGAGTTTACTTATGGTCTAACTAAAGATTTCACCCGTATAGGATGGAATGCCCTCACTACTTTAGGTACAGGTGGTGTGCCAGGCCTTGCATTAAATTCTGGGCTATTTGGATTTCAAACTTATGAGGCTGAAAAATCAGATTTAATCAATAAGGGTGCTGATATCCGCACCGCTAAAACGGCTGGTGCAATTAAAGGCGTAACGGATGCATTAGGCTTTGCAATTCCTACGCATGGCGTTGCCAAGTCTGCCGTTGCTGATGCTGTAGCAACAACTGCTATAGCAACTGCTGCCGGTTCAGCTGGTGATTATTTTGAGGGCTCATACCTTGAAGATCATCAAAATAAAAAGGTTGCCCAATACGGCGAAGCATTAAAGGAAAATGCAACCAGTCCAAGCACATTGGCATCAAATGGCGGAATGGCTTTACTTCTTAATCTATGGGCCAATAAGGGGAGATTGCGTCCAGATCAGATCAAAGATCATAGTAATGTAGATACTATGAATGATGCAGCTCATATCCAGGCCAATATAGAGCATGCAGAGGGCACGAATCCATTCAGTCCAACTAATGCAAAAGAAGCTAACTCACATTTTGATGCATTGGATAGTGCCATGGAAAGCGCATTGAATGATGAGCTAGTAAGCTTAAAAGCACCAGTGACCGGAACACCTAAAGCAGTCATGACCAGTACACCAGTGGTACCAATAACAGGAACACCGAAGGCCATTGTAAGACCAAGCACTATAAATACTGATGAGCATAAAGCACCAGTAATAGCGGATGTTTTAAATAATCCTGTACTGGATAAAAAACCGTGGGCAAAAACAATTGCTCAAGAGGCCACTAAGAGAGGTATCAATCCGGTAGATGCTTTAGTCATATCTCATATTGAAACTGGTGGGAGCTTTAGTACTTCGATTCAGCCAAAGAATAAAGATGGCGAGTTGCTTTCATCTGCAACAGGTTTATTCCAAACATTGGATGGTACCTTTGCACGTATGGGGGGCAAGGATAAGTTTGATGGTAATGATCAAATCAAGGCTGGTTTAAACTATTTCGAGCATAATGCTAAGGTTTTCCGCAGTCATTTTAATCGGGATCCGAATGGCCTAGAACTTTACTATTTACATTTCTTTGGTGAAGGTGGTGGACCAGTCTTTTTGAAAGCCAAAGATAATGAGCTTTTTGTAGATGTGGCCACACGTTGGAGTAAAGGTAATCAGAAAAAGACTGCAAGACAGATTGCAGAAGGTATTACCTCAAGCCATCAATTCAATGGCATGACCATTGGGCAGGTAAAGGCTAAATACGAAAAACGCTGGAACGATATAGCCACGCTTTATGATGATGTTCGTCTAAGTACTTCAGCAAGATCGACTGAAGTCCGAGGGAGTGAATCAGAATTCCCACAGTTTGAGTCTGATATAACTGCACCACCTGCTTACAAGTCACAATCTGATGCTGAAATTGAAGCACTGCCTTTTGTACTTAGTGCAGATGAGCATAGTATGAAATCTCTTCAGGAAGAGTTTGAAGCCCTATCTTCTCCATTGACCAAAGAGGATTTGGAATACCTCAAGGCTACAGCGCATTATCAGTATTCGGAAGGTGGAGCCTACCGAACGCCGTATGTTGAGCCTCAAGTCGATTTATCTGGGCCTGGTAATAGTGCCAACCGTAATTTGGATGCATTGGACTCTGATCTTTACCAGTTCGAGCCAGAGCAACAGCGAGTTATTGTTACTGATCCAGAATTGAATACTTTGGATATCAATACCAGAACATCAGGTTCAAATATTCAGCAAAACTCAATTATCGCGGGAGTAGATAATTGGACTCCAACTAGATCGCAAAATTACCTTAAACGAGAGCGGTCAATGGATGATGGAGGGATTATTCAAGAGCTGCACAATAGTACTTCTAATACGACATTCCAGCGCCAAGTTAATCAGGATGGCACCATTAGCCCAGTAAAGGCTACACGTAATGGAGATGATCTATTTGCCCGTCCAACTAATGGTAAGACGGATAGCCCTGAATTAACTTCGGTGCAGCATAAAGCAGCCCAGGCATTAGAGCGGGAGTTCTGGAAGCCTGGCAAATCAAAAGTTGATGGTGCACCAGATTTAACCAAGTCTAGTAAAGGGGAGTACGGCGCATTCACTGACACGGCAGACGGTCGGGAAGCAGTTTCAATTTTGGAAGCAGATCCTGATATGGAAGTGACCTTTACCCGTTTGGATGAAAATGGGGATGAAGAGATTGTAACGATGTCTTCCCGCGATTTGCTGGACTATGTCAAAGAGCAAGAAGAAATCGCAAAAGATGAAATTCAGGCAGTGAAGGCCTTAGCCAGCTGCGCATTAAGATATGGGAGTGAAGCAGCATGAGAGCAGAATGTAGAGAACAGGTCGCAAAGGCTTTAGGTAAAAAAAGACTCAATGCAGCAGACAGCAACCGTATTTCATCACTGTATATTCGGGCTCAAAATACATTGGCACGCACAGATCCTGATTGGATGTTTAAAAGTCCCGCTGAACGTGCTGAAGCAATTGCGCAGAAGACTGCTTCAGATCTCGCTGTGCAGATTGCTAAGAATAATCAGAATATTGCTCGAGATGCTGTTATTAAGGCTCAGCTGCAGACGGAAATTTATAACCACCCTAAACTAAATCCTGTTCAGGCATTAATGCGGAAGATTGCTTATTTTTCGGATCAGAGTGGTATTCAGTCTATAGAGAAGCAATCTCAAGCTTTGCATAGCCGTTGGATGTCTTTAGTCGCTGATGTATTTACTAAAACGCAAGAACGTTTCGGTATGTCCGTAAACAAAGCTATGACAGATGACATTATTCGGGTCATGTTTGGCGGTAAATCTGATAATCCTGAAATAACAGCAATGGCTAAAGAGGTGAGTGCTGCATTAGAAGAAATGCGTTTAGCCTTTAACCGTGCTGGTGGGAATATTAAAAAGTTAGATAACTTTGGCTTTATGACTTCCCATGATCAGAAAAAAGTTGCTTTAACCGACCAGGCCGAATGGGTAAATGATGCATTAGATGGCCTGGATCGAAATCAGTATGTTAAAGATACTGGTGAGCTTATGGATGAGCTAGAGCTTAAATCTATGCTTGAAGATATCTATAAAACTATTTCAACCAACGGTGCGAATAAAGACTTATTGGTATTGAATAAACAGGCTAAAGCAGTAGCATCGCCTGTAGGTGGTCGCTCCAAGATGGCAAACCGTCATCAAGAAGCGCGTGCTTTACATTTTAAAGACGGTGATGCATGGCTGGCGTATCAAAAAAAATATGGAACTTATGACGAAGCGGGGTTTCATGAGATTCTGAAAAACCATACTCAGCGTATGAGTACCGAAGTAGCAATGATGCAAAATCTAGGATCTAACCCGCGCCATACATTTGAATCATTATTAGATGAAGCCAAGATCAAGCTTAAGGCAGATCCTTTGAATGGTCTGAAACATGGTGAAATTGATAAGCAGGCCCATCGTGCTTTATCTATGTATAACACCTTAGATGCCAATACCCGGGCTATCGATTCAACTCTGGGAAATGTAATGGGTGGTCTTCGTGCGTTAATGGTTGCTTCTAAATTAGGTGGTACTACATTAACCACCTTTGGTGACCATGCCAGCATGAAGAAAGTGGCGAATATGCTAGGCCTATCCTATACCAAATCAATCCTCCCTGAATATATGAAGCAGCTAAAACAGGGTTCTACACGGGATGAAGCTTTACGGTTTGGCCTGGGGATTAATGAAATGGCCGGCTCTATGACTCGCTTTGGTGATGCTGATATTGTCAGTAGTGCTACAAAGTCAGGCCGTTTTAATGCCCGTATGCAAGCCTTTGCTGCAATGACAATGAAACTATCAGGATTGAACGCCGTAACCGCAGGAGCGAAACGGGCACTTAATCTAGTGCATATGAATAAGCTTGCTGAAATGACCCGTAAAACGGATTGGAAGGATCTTGGTGCTGATGATCTTAAAATTCTACAGGGGAACGGTATTACCGAACGTGATTGGCAGTTATGGCAGCAGCTGGAGCCGAGTAAGCGTGAAGATGGGACGGCAGTACTAACTCAGAATGACTTCTTTAATGCACCAGATGATGTGTTCATTGGTTTTGCATCACCAGAACTAAAAGCTCTTAAAGATGAGATCGATGGCCAAATATCTGAATTGAATCGCCGTAATGCTGAAGATGATATGCGTATTGCTAACAAAGCACAGCGGATCGAGGACATTAAAAAACAGCTCTCTGCAAAACTTCAAGATTATACCAATCGAAAAGACTCTAAGGCTCAAGCAGAGAAACAGTCGCTTCAAGATCGTATTGATTTAATTGACGCGCAGAAAGAAGCTGCGGCAGTCCAGTCTGACATTAATAAATATTTGCAAGTCGAAAAGCAATCAAATCGCATTCAGGACTTTTTGCAGCAAGTTGAAGAGGGCCGACATTCTGACAATGTATCTGAATCCGCGCGAAGTAATATTGAGAGTAATGCACGGCAATATGGTAATAAGGCAGAATCACTAGGGCACCGCCTTGGTAATGCAGAACGCCGTATAGTTGAATTACGTGCAAAAATGCGCGGTGCTGATAGTGCTGCAAACAAAGCTATTGCTCAAAAATACAAAGAGCTGGATAAGCGCGTAAATGACCTTGATGCCGAATTTTCTGAATATTTAAGCCGTGTTGGTGAGCGTCAGGAAAAGCGTAGCCAAGTCGCTGACCGTCTAAGTAATTCAATCTCACCACGTCAGCAAGAATTATTGGCAGATGCTCGTTATAAAGCAGCCATGAAGTACCAGACTCATATCTTTAATGAAGAGTCGGTGGCTATCATTGAAGCTGGTGTGCGAGAGCGTAGCATTATCAATCTTGGTGAGGCTGGCACCATTCAAGGAGAATTAGGCCGCACCTTATTCCAGTTTAAAGGCTTTCCCTTGGCCTATATGTTCCGCATGGGGCATCGAGCTTTCGCTCAGGGAGATATTAAGAGCCGAGTGACGTTCCTAGCTTCGCTACTTGCTTATCAAACTTTAGCAGGGGCATTGATAGTCCAAACTCAAAACTTGGCTAATGGTAAGAATCCAGAGCCAGTATTCACGGTTGATTTCTTCGGGAAGTCGATTCTTAAAGGTGGTGGGCTTTCCTTCTTGGGTGACATCATGTCTGCGCTTTCAGATCCAACCGGTCGAAGTGCATCAGACTTTATCAGTGGCCCATTATTAGGCCAAAGCATGAAGTTGGGTATGCTGCTAACAGGTATGGGCAACAACATCATTGAGGGGAAAGAATCTACCCGGATGATGGAGGTGGCCAATACCCTGAAGAGTAATATTCCATTGCAGAATCTTTGGTACAGTAAGCTGGTCGTAGATCGAATGCTGTATTCCAAAATGCAGAATATGATTGATCCTGATTATTTACCGAGAACACAGCAGCGGCTTGAGAACTTGGGTAATAGCTATTGGTGGGATTTATCAGAATAAAATTAGGAGCTTCGGCTCCTTTTTTGTATTATCAAAATAGTACTTAAGAAAGCTATATAGTAAGAATGAAAAGAATTATCACGGGTTTCACTTTATTTGTTTTGGGACTAGCTGCGAATGCAGGGCAGACAAATCATGGTATTGAATTACCTGAGGGATACCAAAAGCAATATGTTGATCCAATTAAAAAACAAGCTTATTTCATCGATGAAGATCAAGTAAAAGGCAAGCCCAGCATAATCTTCAGCTTTGTGCCAGATACAACCAAGAAAGAGGACATTTGGTTTACAACTTGTCAGCATACTTTTGACAAAGGGCTTCAGATATTTACTTGCTTTACTCAACAAGGTCAGTTTGGCATAGGTAGTAGTGCTGATGGGCATGATGTTGTTTTTAGATTCGAGAAGCCTAAGGAAATAGCTGTTACCCAAATCAATTATAAGATCGATAATAAAAAAATTATGACTTTGCCTGTAAGTGCAATCCCTCAGGGTATGTCTGCAGAGACTTTTATTAGGCAATTAAAGGAAGCCAGCGTATTGAGTTTTTCTTGGAAAGAAGGTTCTCAGTACAAAGCAGAAAAAATTAATCTGAATGGTTTGGAAGAATCATTGTTATTCGCTAAGAAAATGATCGAATTGAATAATTAGGAGCTGATCCAATGAAACGACTACTTTTGGGGATAATAATATCTATATGCAGCTCATTTATTATGGCTACACCTATCACTCTCCAGCATTCAAAAACCAGCTATGTAAACTCAGGAATTTGTTCCGCCGTAGTGGATGTGACGATCCATGATTTTCTTGGGACCTATGACAAACTGTATTTAGACCTGGTGGCAAAAGATAAATCTGGCAGAGTGCAGGGGACTTCTGAGAATGTAATAACCTACGGCGATATACAAAACCTTCAAGGTAAAGCATTTGGAAATGTTTTTCTTGAATCTGAAACGATGTGCGGAGCAGATCGCACCTGGACAGTTCAGGTTAAGCGCGCCGTCTTGGTCGTAGATGGTAAAAGAGAAGATCTACTGAAGGCCAAGAAAGTCCATATTGATGACTTTCAGCCAATGAAATTTAAAGTAAGTAAATAAGTTAAATTCTAGTTCAAGAAGTCGTTATCCTAGTGCGACTAGTTAGAGATAATTGGGGGTAAGTATTTTTATGAGAGCATTAGGGATAAGGGTTAAACCCAAGAAACTAATTTATAATAATTTATTTATATTTCTTATAAGAAAATGGGAACAATGAGAGCCATTTTTAAATAGAAATACATCATCGCTATAGATAGTAGATCGCCATATAAAATATATCTTGGTGATTCAATATACCGCGCTAAATTCAGAGCTATAAAAAATCCCACTCATAATTAAGTGGGATTTTATTAATAAAATAATTATCCTACAAGTCTCGGACCTGGCTTATAAAGCCCATAGGATTCACGTATTTCACTTGAAAACAAATGGAATACCTGCTCCAATTCTGACTCCGAATAACTCATTCCATCAATAAGGTTTTCAATTAATGCCGTGATAACCGATGGTTTCTCATTAGGAAAATCTAGCTCATAAGGCTCCCTAGTTCTATAACCTAATTTTGACATTCTCCGCCATAAATAATCAGATTTATAGTGATCGATTTTATTCAAAGTTTTGGCTCTATAAATCAAAGCTGCCATCGAAACTTTCCAAACTGGTTTCATATATGCAGCTTTTTCAATAGTTAGATCTGATAAAGAGGCACTAATATCTTCTCTCGGCATAAGTAAAGAAGAAGCAAACTGATCAGCTTCAGCTTCCATTTCAATCGAAGGATATTTATGCATTACCAAATGTCCAATTTCATGAGCTAAAGTAAATCTCATTCGATCTGCAGGTTGATATTTATTGAGAAAAATAACTGGCGGCATTCCAGCAACTCTATAACTTGCACCATCAATTTTAACAGCTTCCATATCTACATGAAAAACAATACAACCAGCCCTTTCAACATATTCAGTAAGGTTTTTTATAGGGCCCTTGGGCGTATACCATGCTCTTCTAACCATTGCTGCAATGTTTTCGGGAGAATATTCATCTGAATCATATTGAGGTAATGGTAACTCAGGTTCCAAATCTGCAAATCGTAAAAGAGTGCGTACCTGAGATAACTTAACATTAAAATCAGCAATTACTTTATCAAGTGAGCGCTGCCCCACACTAGCTTGTTTTCTAAAACTAGGATGTGCACTCATTGGTGGCCCATATTCTCTGTCTGATTGATAGAAAAAAGAAACAGGACACTTTAATGCATTAGCTAATTTACTTAACTGCTCTTCATTGGGCTCTTTAATACCTTGCTCAATTTTAGAAATATGAGCTTGAGAAATATGAGAGGATGCAGATAACTCAGTTTGATTCATCCCTAACATTCTTCTACGTAATGAGATCAAATCACCACGAGGGCTTAAAATGTTATGAACCTGATTTCGGTTCACTTTCCTTACTCCTATCTTTCGCAATTTTACTTTTCACAATAGATTTCGCAGCCGAACTATAGCTAGAGTTCTTCTTAGGATCTTCAGGAATAAACTCAATAAGATTGGAGACATCTTGTTCGCGCTCAATTTCTAAAGACCATAAAATCTCTTGCATATGTCTATTTACTAAAGCTAATCGCTCTAAACCTGTTTCAGCCTTATTTAATACATAGACAAGTTCTAAACGTGCTTCCTCTCCGAAAAGTGAAAGCTGAGAATTATGAAAATCTAAGGTTGCCTGAGTTTTGATATTACTAGACAATAAACTTCTTTTAGATTTCTTAATCCTCAAAAATAATCTGTAATCAAATACAAGACCAATAACATTTCCTGTAGTAGAAGCAGTTACTCCAGGAATTTCATCAAGTAGTTGTTTTAAATGTGCATTGAATTGGTTCCAGACACAATTCGCTCTAACACGTTTATGTTGCAGGTTTGCAGCAAATGGAGAGTTGATCCAATCCTTCCATGCTAAATCCCATGCTTCATAAATTTTACTAAAATAAGGGCTAAATATCTCTTTAGCTTCTTCCCTAGTAACTCCAACCATTTATCACCTCTGGATTAATTTTAATTTTTTAATTCTTTCATAAATTACCAGCAAACAGCGAAAACAACAACATTTTAAGCAACAAATTATTCCAAAAAATATTCCGAGAAATAAAATATCTTTAAAATTTTATAAATTTACCTCTATTTTAGAATTTAAAAAATTAATTATATTATTGATATATAAAATCTTATTAAATATAAACACAATTAATATTCATAGCTACTTACATTTACGCATGAAAATGTTATTTTATGCGTGAAATGGATTAAAAATACGGAGAATACTCAATGGCATTTCGCGCTGATGAAGAAATCAAAGAAGGTCGAGAACACGCAGAGCAGTATTTATTATCTCACCTTACAAATTTGAGCCCTGATGAATTTGAAAAAAGTAAGTCAGTTCTCAGCGATCTTATGGATCAATTGGGGCCAGTAATTTATACATATCCTACCTGGCATCCTCTAGTTAGTGACAAGCGTCAGAATTATGATTGTATAAATCCAAATACAGATTGTGGTTACAGAGGGCTTGACCATACAATATTATTTGCTAATGGTTTCATAACTTGCCCATATGGTAATGGGCAAGAAATATTAGATTCAGTAAATGAACTTAGATACAATCCAGCGGCAGAAATTACAGCTGAGCGTTTAGATGTCAAATTATATTCATCTCAGGCGACCCCAATTTTAGTTCGCTGTAATTGGACGAAACGACTCGCTGCAGATGGCACTGTACCATTATCAATTGCTATTCCCCTGATATTAGAGAATGAATTACCAATGTGGAGAACAGCTGAGGTTGCAGAAACTTGGGATTCTATGCGTTCCAACTTTCTAGGAAAACCTCATGGAAAGCGCTCATCATTATTTGTAAACCAAGAAACTGGTCAAGGAATAAAAAGAATCTGGGAATCTTTGATTAATACAGGTATGTTCGGACCATTATTAATTAGACAATAACTAAAAGGCCCTCAAGTGAGGGCTTTCTCAATTATCTACAAGGCTAAACTCTGGACATTTCCATCAAAGAAGATCCAACTGTCCAATTTTATATTGATAAGTTCCCCATTCTCCTTCACGAGGTTCACGGCTAATACCCGTTTCAGATCGCCATAGTTCAATAAATGCTTCGCCATGTTCGAAGTTTGGAATACCACCACGCGCCCACTCACTTACTGTTGATGCTCCAGATACAGGTAAGACGAATGCAATCTTTTCATGCGTCCATTTTAAGCGGCCTAAGTCTAAGATCATTCTGTTGAAGTCTGGTCGCTTATATCCACGACGCTTAATCAAAAACTCCTTTACCTTCTTTTTTGTTTTTAAGTTAATAAAACGAGCATCTTTTGGTTTTTTAAATACGGTAGAGTCCACGTGATTGCCATCTGTAAACATCATAATTTTACTCCCTGAATTTGATTAAGTGCATCATTGTCTAGATTAGTAAATTGACAGTATTTTAACTGAGCATGCATATAAGCGGTGCCGGCTTCGCCGTGTCGGTTCTTTCCGATAATGGCCTCGGCAATACCCCTGTATTGAGACTCCTTGTTATAAATTTCATCTCGGTACAAGAAAACAATTTGGTCAGCATCTTGCTCAATTGCACCTGATTCACGTAGATCCGACATCATTGGTCTTTTGTTTGGCCGTTTCTCTAATTCACGATTGAGCTGAGATAAAAGAACAATGACGCACTCAAACTCTTTGGCCATAGCCTTAAGTTCACCTGTGAAATAGGCAATCTTTAAGTCTTCCCGGGCGAACTGCTTTGTTGTTTTCATGATCTGAAGGTAATCGACAAGTACGACACCAATAGAACCATATTGATGTTTTACTTTACGGATAGATTCCCTGATATTTGCAATAGATGGTCGGGAAGTATCATTGATCTGCATTGGCACTTCTTTCAGCATCACCACAGCATCTGTATACGCCGTAAATTCATTTTTAGGTAACAGATGAGGGGAATTGCGTACTACCCCAATATCTGCCGGTGCAATCGCGCAACAGAGACGCATGGCGATCTGCTCTTTAGGCATTTCGCCAGACATGATCAGGGCAGGCTTTTTCTGTATGACTGCTACATTGTTTGCAATGAGCTGGAGCATCGTAGTTTTACCCATCGCGGGCCGTGCAGCCACTACCATTAGACATCCAGGTTCGACATCACCTAACTTTTTGTCTAAGTCATATATACCGGTCTGGATTCCTTTAATCATCGAATTGCCAGCAAGTGCGGCTTCAATCTTGCGGTGCATCTCAAGAAATGTATTGGATGCAGCATCATGAATATGAACCAGTGACTCACCCCCCGACTCTGTGTTTAGATCTGCGAAAGCAGCTTGAGCATTTTGGACTAGCTCACCACGGCTAATTGTTAAATGTTTGGCCTGGTGAATTACCTTCATAGCTTCATCTATGACTTGTCGGCAAGTTGTTAAATCCTTCAATTTTTCTGCATACGATTGCAGATTGTAAAAACTGGAAGGGGCGTCACTCATTAACTGCATAAGATATTTTTCACCGCCCGAAGCCTCGCCATGATTATGCGTTTCAAGCCATTGTTTGACGAGTACTGCGTCATATGGTGAGTTCTTTGCATCAAGGTCTACAATTGCGTTAAAAATCAGTTTATGGCGTGTTGCGTGAAAATCTTGTTCAGTCAGTAGGTTTTCAATTTGAGCATAAGAGCCAGAAACCGTCATCAAAGCTGCAAGGACAGCTTGTTCAATTTGTAGGTTATGAATTGGGGTAGTATTGGTATTCACTGCATGCTCCCTAGTAAACTTTTAGGCTTACTATCGGCCAAATTAATAGCTGGTTGCTCAGCTGCTTCAGTAAAGAGTTCAGCTTGATTCACATAATGTGGATTCACTTTTTTATAACGTTCAAATTTATCTATGATCCATGCCGTGAATTTATGCAATTTCTTGGCATCAGACATGACCTGTCCATCGAAATGAGAATTGAATGCACTCAGTTCAAATTCAAAGCTTGGTAACCCCAAAATCAAAGCAGTATTTTTTTCGTGACCTGCAATTTTGAGTTTAATTTCCAGTGATTGTAGATCAGGCATCCAATCGTGCTCGCAAGAGAGATTTATTGATAGATTCCCTGATAGATTCTGCACCCCAATTTTGGGGTCATTCAAAATACCGTTTTGGGGATTGTTCTCAAAATTGGAATAATCCCGATTTTGGGGTTGTTTAATATTCCCGTTATTGGGTTGATTAACCTTAGATTTAATATCTTTCTTGGAGTTTAAATCATCCCGATTTTGGGTGTATTCTTCACGACCTTTAACACCATTGAGTTTTAGAATTTTTACCCGTTTAGTTGGCCCTGTTCGTTCACCGGTATCGATTATTAATTGAAGTTTCATAAGCTCTATAAGAACTTTTTGGACAGTTTTTTTATCCAGCACGGTATCTTTGGCAAGCCGTTCAATGCTTGGCCATGCCGTATGATCTTCGCCGGCTCGGTCTGCTAATGAAAGCAGAACGAGGCGCTGTGAGGAGTTATTTACTGAAACTGCCCAGGCCCACCGAGTTGCATCAATACTCACTTGAGCCCCCTTGCCGGTAATTTTTTTTCACGGCTTTAAAGAGGCGTTCAGATGTCATTCGAACTGACTCAGCATATGCTGATGACAAAGAGGGGGGATTAGGCTCTTTATTGAGTTGAATTATACTTTTCTCAGTAGCAATAGGAGGCTTATGCATTTTTAGTAGCCTCCCATTGAGCTTCATATTTTTCAAATTCAATTTTGAAAGTATTTCTATGACTGTCAGATAAATAGTCTGCAATGTTGATAAGATTTTCTAAGCCTGCAAAAACTGCATCACAAAGCGTTGTAGATGATTTTTTTACAGTAATTAGTTCATCTTTCATTTGATAAATTAAAGTTGAAAGCCATGTGGATACTTCGTAAGCCAAACCATATGGCTCTAGCAAATCTCCAGCATCACATTCAGTTTCAGTAACTGAGTTTTTGTATTCTTCGAGTCCAATATCAAATGTATTACTGAAATCGTCAGAAAGGTGACGTGCAATTGAGAGAAGACTTTCTAATTCTGTAAATGCACTCGCGTGGAGTTCATTTACATGTGCAGATTTTAGAAAAACTATACTTTTACCGATTCGGTCGATAAGTGTTTGAACTTGAGATGTTGTTTCAAGAGCTATAACGTAAGCATCTAAGAGTTTTTTAGAGCTATAAAATGGGACTAATTGTTCTGAAATTTTAACTTTAGCGTTCATGATGAATACGCTCCTTGTGTTTGTTTAGGAGCTTTACCAGTCACGACCAAGTGAGGGTGGCAAAGCTGAAAAGGGTTGGTCGACAGGAACACAAGAGACCTGCACATCCGAAGATGTCCCTCTCCAGCTTCACCATAGAGATGCAGAAGCATAGAGATTTTACGCATAAAAAAAGCCCGTAGCGGACTGTATGCGCTTGTGTATTCATAGCCGACCAAAGCTAATTCGATGATTTTGCACCGAACACGATCAATATAGCCGATCATTTTTGATTTGAGAAGCCTTAAACATAAAATATTTTGAAAATTCATGGCCGCTCTCCAAACCTTTTAGCTAGGATCTGCATGCCTTTTGGCAATATGAAGAATTCAGTCTGTGTATAGCTGTATGATTGACCGGAAGGTTTTACACCTTCTTTGAGTGAATACTTAGTTTCACAGTACCCGCGGTTTTCACTGTAATAAGTTGAAGCTCTGGCATTGTTTAGATACCGATCCCAATTATGTTTCCGAAGCCATTCAGCTAGTTCTTGCTGCTTCACATTCAAAATTTTGCAGGCTTGCTGAAACTTAACGCCGTGCTCTGTATGTGTAATTGTTTCGATGGCTTTTGAGAGTACTTGGTTTTCAGCACTTAACTGGAGATTCTGTTTAGCTTGGACTTCAATCGCCTGCAGGAGATGCTGAGGATTGCTGATATCGAATGCTGGAGTCTGCTGCTCAAGCTCATACCAGCGTTTTACAATTGCTGCGGTAAACTCAGGGCAGAGCTGCGCAACCACAGTAATTGAATCAAGCTTTCCTTGTTCACCAGAAAACACATATTCAGTACTTGTACGGCCATTTGTAGGCTTTTCCACCGTTGGTGGTAAAGTAATAACACGGCGTTCAGCTAAACGTTCGATAGTTCTTTTGACAGAATCTAAGCGGATGTTAGTTAGGCTAGCGATATCTGAACTCAGCATTTGTTGCGATGGAAAAAGTACATTAATAGAAGCATTCATTATTAAGCCTCCAATCCTTTTGAAGCCATCCACGCTTCAATATCTTCTATGCGCCAAGCTGTAATTCGTTCGGTTAGCTTGATTGGTGCAGGGAACTCACCAGCACGCACTTTATCCCAGATGGTTGTTTCACCCATTGGTAGCAGACCTTGACGTTCAGGGCGAGCTTTAATAATTCGAGTTGTTCCATCTTTTGCGGTGTAAGTACGTTCCTTGCGTGGTGCAGTAGTCGCAAGTTGGGACATGCGATAAAAGCCTTTTGGTGCTGTAGTTTGTTGATGAGTAGACATAAAAAACCTCTAACGTTTGTTTCGTACTGCAACGGCGTTAGAGGTAGTATGTTGTTGGTTCTTATGTGTTAATAGATGGAAAGTTCCACTTGATCTATATTAAGTTTCACTTGATATAGGTTTTTCTTTGGTCCTTCCAGGCTCTCTAGCATATTCAGGAGCTACTTCTTTAATCCAATCTTTTATTGATATTGGATGATCTGGTAATTGAGTGTGGTGTTCAGTCTGGTTTAACTCAGCATAGACCATGAAAGTCATTTCTTTAATTTTGATTTTTCTATCCGTATCTTGATTCCATAGATAAGTAGCTAAAGTTTTTGCTGCTAATTGAGCACGCTCTTTGGCGGGGCTTTTTCCTCGGGGCTTTAGATCTATTCTCTTGGCCAAAGTTTCACGAGTTTCAACTGGTGTGTCTTTTTGAATTAAAGAGCCTTCAATAATTCTGGATAGTTGATAGTGAGTTATTAGAATATCTGTTCTAGATAGGGCTTGGGATACAGCTAGTCGTCCTTCCTTTTCAATTGCACTCTCGATCACAGGAATGGGCGTGACAGTATTATGGCTGAACAGAGTATTTTCCTCCCAGAGTTCTATCCAAGCAATATTGATGTTTTCTACAGAAGCCATAACATCTGCAGTAAGGGTGCATTTACCGAGCTCTTGTATCAACTCAGGATGAAGAGGTGGTTTAAAGGCTTCTAAAAAAAGGTTCTTGGGATTTCCTGTAAAGGAATCTTGGATATCTAAAATATTGCTGAAAAAGATACCTAAGCTACCATCGGCAACAGTATTTTTTCTTAAAATTAATTCGTTAATTAGTTCTCGCGTTACCTCAAGCAGACACCCTTCACGTAAAGCTATATTAAGTCTTGCCGTAATAATGGCCTCTAATGTGGCATCCATATCGAAATGTAGCTTTGTATATCCGCCATGTTTATTAACATCGGCATACTCCTCCCATTCTTCTGACATTTCTTCGCCGTAGGCTGCATAACCTTCCCAGCCTCTTACAAAAATATAGAGTTTCAGGTCATATACCAAGGCCATATTTAATAGCTTCTTGGCATCATAGTAATCAATTTCCAAGGCTCGGTTTAACTCTTTCGCTGCATCCTTCAATGTATAGAAAGGAGCTGGATTTTTAATATCTTTAATATTACTCATGACCATTTATCCTTTTAGAAAACGCAGCAGAGTTATGCCATCTTGGTATTAGGTTTAAAGTGAATTAAATTTTCACTGTCATTATTTGGCTTGAATTTCGATACATCACCACCTTGACGAAGTGTGTCGAGGTAATCAGCCCAGAGCTGCATCATTTCACGTCGACGGCGTAAAAACTTGGTTCGGTTATAAGCTGTGCCATTAGGGTCTTTAACCTTATGAGCGAGCTGGTGCTCTACAATATCGGTTCTATATTCGATTTCTTCATCCAGGAGTGTTCGCGCCGTTGCGCGGAATCCATGAGCTGTATGTTTCCCTTTAAAACCCAATCGTTTTAATACCTGGGTAAGGGTGTCTGTGCTCATGCATTCAGATGAAGTTTTGACACTTGGAAAAACGTATTTTGAAGTGGTCCGCAATTCTTCAAGTTCTTTGAGAATGTCATACGCTTGAATTGATAACGGTACGATGTGGTCTTGATTGGTTTTACTTGCTGCAAAGGACAGGCATCTATTTTCAAAGTCTACCGATTCCCAAAGTAGGGTTCTGATTTCCCCAGGGCGCTGGTAGATATATGCTGATAGCTTTATTGCTAACTCAGTTCTAATTCTCGTACGTGGAAAGTCTTTGGTTAAACGCCATGTTTTACGCAACAGATCTGCCAGCTCTTTTTCATCCGTCACAGCGTTATGATTGCCTTTAGTCGGCTGGGGAAGAATGATGTCTGGAGCAGGGTTGTAGGTAATGATTCTTCGCTTCAATGGAAGCTTGAGTACCATGTTTATAATGGACTTAATACGTCTCGCTGATTCAAGTGCACCACGTTCAATAATCGCATCAGTCACATCACGTTCCAGCTGTTCAGTGGTCAGATCTGCAACCGGTAACTTTCCAATAAACGGCAATATATCTTTATTCAGTTTGCGAATTGTTTCGTGGTCTACCTTTCCCTCGTGTCTACGGATCTCTAGCCATTCTGCAGCAAATTTACCGAAAGTATTCTCTAAGGTTTGAAGTCGCTCACGTTTCTTATTATTACGTTGCTCAGCTGGATCGATGCCATCTAACAACATCTTCTTAAATTCATCACGTTTAGATCTTGCTTGCTCAAGGCTAACCATTGGATAGGTGCCGATTGCCAGGGTGTTATATTTTTGAGTTACTGGTCGACGGTAATCCATTCGCCAGTATTTCGCTTCTGTTTCATCAATCAATAAATACAGTCCACCGCCGTCCGGGTGTCTCTGTTTCTTTGCGCCATTCACATCAAAGCTAAGATTTTTAACCTCTTTAGCAGTTAGTTTATTAGACTGTTTTGCCATTCTGATTTCTCCTAGTTGTCGGTATAAAATCAGCGCTTTTGGAGAGTTTTCGGTCAAAACTTAGCTGATTTGGATTTATACCGACAAATATACCGACAAAGTTGTCGGTATACTACCGTTATTCCCCGTAGTGCATCGGGTATAAAAAAAGGCTTAACCCCTTTAGGATCAAGCCTTTTGCACTACGGTAAACTACCGTAAAAGTCGAATTTGGCGGTGAAAGAGGGATTCGAACCCTCGAAACGCTATAAACGTTTACACACTTTCCAGGCGTGCTCCTTCAGCCACTCGGACACTTCACCTTTTGCGCGGTGGATAATAGCGAAAAAAATATATTCTGCCAAGAGAAACAATTGAATTAGACAAAAACATCTTGAGCGGTGCTATGATTCGCAAAAATCCTGTCTAAATTGAAGACAATTATATGCAAAGTACTGCACAAAAAGCCGCATTGCCTGCCATCACCTTGGCAGCTTTGGGCGTAGTATTCGGAGACATTGGGACGAGCCCATTATATGCGCTGCGCCAATGTTTCCTCACAGCACACTTGGCGATTAGCGAAGCGTCTGTGCTGGGTATTCTGTCCCTGATTTTCTGGTGCATCATGCTGACGATTAGTTTTAAATACGTCAGCATCATCATGCGCGCAGATAACAATGGCGAGGGCGGTATTATGTCGCTGTTGGCCTTGAATCTACGAACCACACGAATTGCCGAAAACAAAAAAATCTACCTGATTGCCCTTGGCTTTATTGGGGCATCTTTGTTCTTTGGTGATGGGATCATTACCCCCGCAATCTCTGTGTTATCCGCGATTGAAGGCTTAAGTATTGCGACGCCGATGTTTAACCAATGGCTGCAACCCTTATCGATCGGTATTTTAGCGGGGCTATTTTTAGTGCAACGCCATGGCACAGGCACGATGGGTAAATTCTTTGGGCCTTTAACGCTCATGTGGTTTTTATCCATTGGTGGTTTTGGACTATGGAGTATTTCGCAAACGCCATTTGTATTGACCATGATCAGTCCACATTGGGCCTTCAATTTTGTGGTTCAGCAGCCTTATGTTGCATTTTTGACTATGGGTGCGGTTATCTTGACGATGACGGGTGGTGAGGCAATCTATGCCGATATGGGGCATTTTGGCCGACTCCCAATCCGCTTGGCATGGTTTATTGTGGTGATGCCGTGCTTGCTGTTGAACTATGCGGGTCAAGGTGCTTTGCTACTGCGTAATCCTGAAGCTTTAGCCAATCCATTCTATATGCTGATTCCTGAATGGGCATTGTATCCAATGATTGCTTTGGCAACTGCGGCCGCGGTGATTGCCTCTCAAGCGGTGATCACAGGGGTATTCTCCATGGTCAATCAGGCGATTCAATTGCGTTACTTGCCGCGTTTGACAGTGAAACATACCTCTGAAGTTGAACGTGGTCAGATTTATTTACCATTTATTAACTGGGCATTGTTTATCTCGGTGCTGATCTTGATCTTGCTGTTTGAAAACAGTGCGAATTTGGCCAGTGCGTATGGCGTAGCTGTGACCATGACCATGCTCTGCGGTACGATTTTGATCTCAGTTTTGGCTTATGGTTTATGGCGTTGGCCCGTTTGGAAAGTGGCAATATTTGCAGTGCCATTTTTATTGATTGATTTGATCTTTGTTGCATCGACATCATTAAAAATTGCAGCGGGCGGTTGGGTTCCAATCCTGATTGGTGCTGTATTGTTTACGATTTTAATGACGTGGAAAGATGGTCGGGCATTGGTGCTCAATCGACTCGGTAAAGATGCCTTGCCTATTGACCTGTTTATTCGCAGTGTCAGCATGGGTAGTGAAACCAAGTTTGTTCCAGGTGATGCCGTATTCTTGACAGGAACGCCTGAGATCGTGCCTCATGCCATGTTGCATAATATTAAGCACAACAAAGTTCTGCATGAACGCAATATTATGGTTACGGTCAACACCCGAGATGTGCCATTTGTACCCGAAAATGAGCGGGTGATCACGGAAAAACTAGATGATCGATTCTATCGAATCACAATGTTTTATGGGTTTAAAGATCAGCCGAATATTCCTGCCGCTTTGGAGCATGCGTATCGTGAATTGGGCTTTGAATTTGATCTAATGCAAATCAGTTTCTTTATTTCCAGAGACCGTATTATTCATACATTGGGTGAAGGAATGGCACCTTGGCGAGAAAAGCTGTTTATCTCTATGCAGCGAAATACCAGTCCAGTCAGCGATTTTTATCAAATTCCAACCAACCGTGTGGTTGAGTTGGGCAGCCAGATTGAAATTTAAGACGTAGATTTAACTTTTAGGCATAGATTTAAAAGTTAAACACGAAAAAGCCAGATCAATTCTGGCTTTTTTATTTGGGATAATTGAACTTATTTAGTCCAAAGACATAGAGATCATTCTGTTGCTTTTTCCTGGGAGGAGTATGCGAGCAAAACAACAGAATGAACATGTTGCGTTATTTCATCCTTGAAAATACGCTGATTAGTTGATTGTCGCGTCTACATCTGCAGAGGCTTCAGGCGCAGCTTGGATGGCTTCGTCAGCAACAGGTGCTTCTGGGTTGGCTTGAATTGATGCATCTGCAGGATTTGCACTTTGAGTTTCAGGTGCTGCCATAAAAGCATCCTGTTGTGCTTGAGGGGCTTCAGGTAATGCAGCCGATGCGCTATCGGCATTCACTGGCGCTTCTGCAGAAGAGGCAATGACGGGTGCAGCGTTGTTATCCGCTGATACGGCTTCAGGTACTTGCTGTGCTGTTTCCACAGGTGCTTCAGTTACCGCGGCTTCAGGTGTATTGGCCACTGCCGTTTGTTCAGTTGGCACAGACTGCTCTGTAGGTGCAGCAGCTACACTTTGCTGTTCATTTGCGAGTGCATTTTCCGCTTCAGTCGCTGCTTGTTCAGCATTTGCAGGGACTGCAGGGGCATTCGGATCGATTTGGTTTGCCTGAGCCTGTTCAGGGTTTAAGGGCTGTTCTGTTGCAGCGGGATTGACTTGTCCGGCAGGAGCTTCAACCAATTGAACTTGGCCACTTGAAACTAAGTCCTGAATGGAACCAGGTTGACCATTCAAGGTGGTCACAATTTTGACTTTAGATAAGCTTTCTAATGTATCACCGGGTTGAATCGGCGGCTCTGCAAATGCTGCTGCGCTCATTAAACCTGAAATTAAACCTAAACCTAAAATTTTAGAATGCATAATCACTCCGTATATTTTTATCGCAATTTTTCGTATTTTTACCTTGTCATAATTCTTGAGGCGAATTCAATGAAACATACGCAACTGCTTCATGACCTCCTATAAAGAACTGCACAACTGCGACATAAAGTTACATCAACTGCTGCTTTGTTAAACAATATTTGTGTGATTGTTAAGCAAATTAAAAAAGAAAAGTGTACTAAAATATGCACCCTTGCTAAGCTGCGGAAAAATAGTCCTTTTAGAAGTCATTGTTGTAAGTCATGGTCAAAAAGAAACGCAATTCAGCAAATCCACTTTCACAGTTATTTGGGCAAAATGGCATAAAAGTGCTGTTGGGTCTGGTGGCAACAGGAAGCTTTGCTATTGCTTTCGGGCAAGAAAAAATTCAACAACTTGTTTCTATGAGCAGCACTTCAAATAGCGCCTGTTTGGACCAATTTTATCGTGAAGTGCCACCTTATTTGGTCCGTGAAAGCCTACATAAAAACAGTTTTCCACTGTGTTTTAATGGCTTTAATGTCATGTATTCAGGGATATCCAAGACACCGCTTTGGGTTGCAGAAGCATTAACCCCCGCACGCCTGAGTCAAAAAATTCCGCGTGAAGATAACTTTCATGAAGAGACTCGCGTGCCGTCTGAATATCGGGCTTTGCTGTCAGACTATAAATCTTCAGGCTATGACCGTGGACACATGGCGCCAAATGCCGATATGCCCAATAAAGCTGCGCAGTTAGATAGTTTTTCTTTGGCCAATATGGTGCCGCAAGCTCCAAAAAATAATCAGCAAGTGTGGCGTGAGTTAGAAGAAGCCACACGGGCGATAGTGACCAAACAAAAGCAAGATGTCTATGTGGTAACGGGGCCGGTATATAGTGCGAAAAAATTAAAAACCATCGGGCAAGGGGTCATCGTGCCGACCGCTACTTATAAGGCGATCTATTTGCCGAAAAAAGGTGTTGCAGGCGTGTACTATGCGGACAATACCTTGCGTGATACGGCACCGACAGTCAAAGTCATGAGTATTTGTGCGCTAGAAGAACTGACTGGAATTAATTTCTTTCCAGAATTAACTGAAGACCAAAAGCGTAATACCTACCGTTTGCCACTCAAAGCCACCCAAGTAAAAGCAAATCAAGATATCGCTTATTTGCATTGGGATGCTGAAAGCCAGTGTGCTGCAGATGTCGCAGAAGACAAGATTTTAAGTTTGCAAAAAGAGTTTAAATCGAGTGGTGGTTCTGTGGGAGAGACATCCATGGCAAGCAGTGAAAATGACAACAATCAAGATGCCTTGGTCAAACAATTGATTGAAGAAATTCTGCAATATCTGCTACAGATTTTGAAATAATTGAGTAGATAATAGCGCTGAACTGCGAGCGATGAAGAGGATCATTGCTTGCAGTTGAAATCTTTTTCACGTATTTCTATTGCTGCATCACTACAACAAAAAAGAAGGATATCCATCATGTTCAAAGCATTTGAAAATGACACTGCGTCGCATGCAATTCATGACTTAACACTAGAAAATGGCCAAGATCGAATTAATATTTATGGCAATTTACAGGTGACGAAAGACCAAGCAGGTTTAGCTGCAGCGAAAGCTTTACAGGCATTTTTCAATGATGTGGTGACCACGCTTGAGGCAGAAACCAACTTAGCTGAAAAAATAGCGCAGGGCGGTGAAGAAAACGAAGTAGAAAATCCATTTCTTTAAAGCTGTGTCATCGGCCGTCGAAGGAAGCAAAGCTCAATTCGGGATGAATGAAAAAAAGCTCACAGATTGTGAGCTTTTTTATGGTGTCTTCTTCTATTTATTCGTCTTTTGCCATCAGTTTATAGATGACCGCACCAATCACCGCACCAATGATTGGGGCTACCCAAAATAGCCAAACTTGTGATAGCGCAGCAGTTTCAGCAAAGAATGCCACACCCATACTACGCGCTGGGTTGACCGAAGTATTAGTGACGGGAATGCTGATCAGATGGATCAATGTAAGCGCAAGACCGATCGCAGTTGGGGCAAATCCAGTAGGGGCACGTTTATCCGTTGCTCCCATGATCACAATCAGGAAGCCAGCCGTCAGCACAATTTCAATGACTAACGCTGAGAGCATAGAGTATTTACCTGGAGATAATTCACCATAGCCATTGGTGGCAAAACCGCCGACTCCTGTAAATCCGGCCTGACCTTGTACAATGATGAATAGAATAAATGCGGCGAGGGTTGCACCCAGCAATTGAGAAATAATATAGGGTGCTAGTTCTTTCGCTTCAAAACGACCACCGGCCCACAAGCCGATACTCACGGCAGGGTTAAAATGTCCCCCTGAGATATGACCCAGCGCATAAGCAGCCGTTAACACCGTTAAACCGAAGGCCAGTGCCACGCCTGCGAAGCCAATGCCAAGTTCAGGAAAGGCCGCAGCCAAGACCGCACTACCACAACCACCAAAGACCAGCCAAAACGTACCGATCAGTTCTGCTAAATATTTATTCATTTAAAATTCCATTTGTTTTTGTCATTTGGAATAGATTTTCAATCTTTCACTCAGCATGAGTGCAATATAGTTGTGAAGTGTTGTTTTATTCATTTATTGAATATGCATAGCTTTAATGGATTTTGCTGAAAATCACAATATATAAAATGATAACTGCGTCACATTTTAACTTACTGCTTCAATTTGCGATAAGCGCCATTGCTGTGGGGTTAAATTTCGCCATTGTTTAAACGCACGTTGAAATGCACTCTGTTCTGAATAACCCAGCAGTAGCGCAATTTCTTGCAAACTTAAATGTGGGTCTCTTAAAAATTCTTCAGCCATCATACAGCGGACCTCCTGCATGCGTTGCTGATAGGTGCTGCCTTGTTGTTGTAAATGGCGTTGTAATTGTCGGACGGACAGATTCAGTTGAGTAGCGACATGTTCAATTTGGAACTGATTTTTTTGTAAACCCATTAAGATGGCTTGCTGTAAGCGTTGGTCGATTTGCGTGGTATTCGGCAGCTTTTCCAATAAAGACTGTGCCTGTTGCATTAACAGTTTTTGTAAGGTCTGATCGCCTTGGGAAAAGGGGCGAGACAGTTCTTGAATGGGAATAATAACCTTCGACTTTTCTTGGGAAAATCGAACTTTACAGCGAAAATATTGTTCATACTGAGCGACATTTTTCGGTGCAGGATTATGAAAATGCACTTCGTGTAAATTAATATCTTCAAAACGCATGAATAATTTTAGAAACTGCAGCATTAAGGCAATCGCAATTTCATCGGTCAATTGATTGGCCATATTCATGGGTAAATCATTCCAACCGATCGAGAAAAAATCATTTTGAATATCAATCAGCAATGGACTACCATCGAAGATTAAGCGATGAAAATCATGGTAGCGGAGCAGCGCTTCGCCTAAGTTTTCACAGGACAGGGCAATATACGCAATGATGCCAATATGTTTGGGTTGCACATGTTCTGCAATTTCTAAACCCAGCGCTGGCTTTTGGATCTTTTGATCTAAATCCATCAATAAATCACGCCAAACGGCATAATCAAAACGTTCTAAGTTTTGAACTTTATTCAGTTTTTCAGGAATGGCAATGCCTTGAGCTTGGTGATAAGCATAGAGCAAATGGCCCAGTCCTCCATAGACCGATCCTGTATAGTCCTTGAGTTGTTGCATATTTTTTTAATTCTAAATTTTGTCGTGTTTTGTCAATAATATTAAAAAAAACGGTCAATATCTAGCCCTCTTCATTACCTATAGTGGAGCTAAGAAAAGGAGATATTGGTCATGTTAAAAGGTTTTATTGCAGGGTTGGTCGTCGCCAATGCCTTTGAATGGGTCGCGCATAAATATGTTTTGCATGGGACACATCGGTCAGGCAAGCCACGTTTTAGTCCAGTACCGAAAAGCATGAAATCACATTGGGAACATCATCGTGAAGTTCGAAAAACAGATTTTCATGATCATGGCTATGTTGAAGGTGTACAGAACTGGCGCACGAAAAATGAAATATTGTCTCTGGTGGCAGTTTCAGCTGTATTTGTCCCGCTGTTTTATCCCATTTCCAAAGGAATAAGTTTGTCGGTGCTGTATTGCGCAGGGAATTATTATTATATCCATCGTCGCGCACATCTTGAGCCAGAGTGGGCGATGAAAAAGATTCCATGGCACTATGACCACCATATGAACTCAAATCAGGATGCCAATTGGTGTGTGACTAAGCCGTGGTTTGATTATATTTTAGGGACTCGAGTGATCTCCTCGGCAAAATTACAGGAACAGAACCCATTGGGTGTGTTACTACCGACAGCGATTGCGAAACCATTGTCACACTGGGTCAATCGGGTATTTCCTGCAAAGTGGGTCGCTGAGCGTGAAAAGCCAGTTGCACTTCTTGAAACGGTCTAATGTGAAAGCGTTGTACGTTGTGACAACAAGCTTTTCTACCCAATTGAGTTGTCGCAATTTGTCAACAAATTATGAATCTACTGTCAATCAAATGCAGTGCAAATGCCCTATATTTAAATCATCAAAAGGCTTGTACACGACGAGTTGATTGATGAAGTTGCTATGTATATTTTTTCATTTGTTTTAAGTATCAGACCAAGTGCTGTAGTTTTTCTTGGTTTATAGGAGCCGACAAGGCTCCTTTTTTTATGTCTATAGTGGATGAATTAAATTGACGATTCGCTGCTACAACTCCATGGCGTTGCATCAAAAACACCAAAGCAAAAAAAGAGCGAATCATCGCTCTTTTTCAATCCTCATTGAAAACGAATCAATTAAAGACGCATTTCAATGCCTTGTTCTGCAAGATATTTTTTCGCTTCAGGAATGGTGTGTTGACCAAAGTGGAAAATAGAGGCTGCAAGCACCGCATCTGCGCCACCTTTTAAAATGCCATCGGCCAAATGTTGGAGATTACCGACACCACCAGAAGCAATGGTTGGAATGGTCACACGGTCATTGATGTTACGCATCAGTTCAAGGTCATAACCGGCTTTGGTTCCGTCAGCATCCATCGAGGTGATGAGTAATTCACCTGCACCGAAGTCCGCCATTTTTACTGCCCATTCGATGGCATCGATACCGGTTTCTTTACGACCACCGTGGGTGAAAATTTCCCATTTATTGTCGCCAGTTTTTTTTGCATCAATCGCAACCACAATACACTGTGCGCCAAAACGCTGAGAGGCTTCTTGTACAAATTCAGGGTTATAAATAGCCGCAGAGTTAATCGAAACTTTGTCCGCACCCGCATTTAATAACAGGCGGATATCTTCTACTTTACGCACGCCACCACCGACTGTTAATGGCACAAATACAGACTCAGCCATACGCTCTACCGTACGGTAAGTGGTATCACGACCATTTGAGGTTGCGGTAATGTCTAAGAAGGTAATTTCGTCCGCACCTTGTTCGTTATAACGGCGTGCAACTTCAACTGGATCGCCTGCATCACGAATATCAAGAAATTGAACACCTTTCACTACACGACCGTTGTCCACGTCGAGGCAAGGAATAATACGTTTAGCAAGCATAATTTTTTCCAAAAATAACAGCCGATTATGAAACTTCGCGACTTAGATGCTACACCTTAGTAGTCGGAGCGGTTATTCTATCAAAAATATGTAAGTTTTTTCGCAGGTTTTCTATGTCGGTTTATACCACTTTGACTTTAAAGGAAGTTCAGGATTTTGCAGCACCTTATGGACTGGAGGTGATTGACCTGATTCCGATTCAAGGCGGTATTCAAAATACCAACTATTTTATTGTTTGCGAAAATGGCACGCAGTATGTATTAACTGTTTTTGAAGAGATGGACGAGCAAGGTGCAGGGGAACTGGTCCCTGTACTTGAACATTTGGGGCAGGCTGGTCTAGCTGTGCCTGTACCGCTGAATCATTCGGGTAAAGCGATTCATAGCTTAAAGGATAAACCTGCACAGATTGCGCCACGCATGCAAGGTCAACATCCCATGCCTGCGAGCTTAGCGCAAGCAGAAGCGATTGCTGTAGCCCAAGCGAAAATGCATGTGGCTTTACAAGATTTCCCTTTGGAACGTGCAGAATATCGTGATCATGCTTATTGGTTACAAGTTTCACGTGATATTCGTCCAACATTAAATGAAGCAGATACCACGTTACTTAACAATCTGTTGGGCTTATATGACATCTTAACGGCGATGTATCCAGACCGTCCTACCGGTTTTATTCATTCTGATCTGTTCCGTGACAATACTCTATTTGAAGGCGATCAACTCAACGGCATTTTAGACTTTTATGAGTTAAATAAAGACGAACTCTTGTTTGATATTGCTATTACTTTAAATGACTTTTGTACTGAATATCCGGATGTACATTTGAATGAAGACAAAGCCATTGCCTTTTTAAATGCCTATGAAAGCGTGCGTCCATTAACCGCAGATGAAAAATCATGCCTAGAGTTATATTTGGCGATGGCGGCAGGTCGTTTCTGGATGATGCGTTTACAGGTGGCACAGAAAAATGCGGCAGAAGGCCGTACAGGGGATGATATTTTGCAGAAAAACCCTGCTGAAATGCGTAATATGCTGATTGAACGATTAAAATTCGTCACTGCATAAATTTTAAAAACAACGAGGGGGAAAAGCATGCGTGATCAAGGACGCTTAGTAGAATGGTTTGATGACAAGGGCTACGGCTTCATTCAACCGAACGATAGCACCAAAGATCGCGTATTTTTGCACATTAAAGATTTTTCCCGTCCCGGCCCACGACCAATCGTGGGCTGCGCGTTGGATTATGCTGTGATCTTAGACGAACGCGGACGCTTTCGTGCACAGCAAGTGCATTATTTAAAAGCCTCACAAACCAAAGCTACACAACGCCCTAATAAAAAAAATGTGGTGCAGATGCCGCGTCAGGCAGAGCCGATGCAAATCTTGTGCATCATTTATATCCTCGCCTTGGCGGGTTTGTCTGTGGCGGGTTTACTCAGTGGCATGGTGCTGCTTTTTGTGAGTATTATCAATGTCCTGACCTATTGGTTCTACGCTCAAGATAAAGAAGCTGCGCAAATGGGGAACCGACGCGTGCCAGAAAATACACTGCATCTTTTGTCTTTTTTAGGTGGGTGGCCGGCGGCATGGCTGGCTCAGCAACGTTTGCGGCATAAAACACAAAAACAACCATTTCGAAAAATATATTTCTGTACTATAGCCTTTAACATATTACTGATTTTATGGCTGATTTCACCATTTAATATCCTGCATATCTAGGGTGGAATGATCCGCAAAATCATCATGACGGAGAGCGAAATGAATTATTCCATTGATAAAGATCCAAACCGCCTGCTCACGATTATTTTGTATATTCTTTATATTGTGGCGATTTTTTCTGCCGGCTTGCTTGCGGTCCTCGCGTTGATTATTAATTACGTCAAACGCAGTGATGTGCGCGGCACGATTTTTGAAAGCCATTTCACTTGGCAGATTCGCACGTTTTGGTGGTATCTCATTTGGAACATCATTGCTTTCGTGCCTTTTATTTTTCTGTTCTTTACCGGCAATAATGCCAATGCTTTTGCAGGTGTAGCACTGGGAGCGAGTACCTTCTGCGTCACGGTAATCGGACTGTCTTGGTTATGGATTGTGTACCGCGCGATTAAAGGTTTAATTCGTGTCAATGACAACAGACCGATGTATGACTAATGCGAGTTCAGAACTTTTTGGCATAAAAATCTTGGCATTAAAAAGCGACCGTATGAGTCGCTTTTTTGATCTAATAGAGGATGCAGAAATTAGCGTTTCTTTAACCATTTCGGCCGCCATTCACTCACAATCACACCAAGAACTACACACAGTCCGCCAATGAGAGCGAGCGGTGTTAAGCGTTCACCGGCAAGCCGCCCAATGATCGCGGCCCAAACCGGTTCACCTGCATAGATGATTGCCGCCTGTGCAGGATCAACCATACGCTGCGCCCAGTTCATCACCAATTGAATTACGGCGCTGGCCAGCCCCAATCCGCAGAGTACAGCGATTAATGGCCATTCAAATTTTGGCAAAGTGGTTTCATCCACCAGTGGGGCAAAGCAAAAACAGAACAGAGAGGCAAATGCCAACTGTAGAACCGTCACTCTGCGCAGATTGACGCGGGGTGCAAAATAGCTGATCAAGATAATTTCAAAGGCAATGGCAATCGAACCGAGCAGCGTAATGATTTGTCCAAAATTGAGCTGAATAGCGCCAAAACCATTACCCGTTAAAAAGACCAAACCGACAAAAGCCAAACTTACACCTAGCCATGTCATCACATGTGGTTTATGCCGAAAACAGAGCCACATAAAAATCGGAACCAGCGGTACATACAGCGCAGTTAAAAAAGCCGATTCGCTGCTGCTGATACTTTGCAAGCCGACTGTTTGCGTCGCATAGCCGATCGCAATTACCGCGCCAATACTTGCGCCCGCAATGACATCGTATTGAGAAAAATGTCTAAGATATTTGAGCGATAACAGACTCACAGCCAGTGTAGCTGCGGCAAAACGTAGACCGACAAACAGCACTGGACTGCTAAAATTTAAACCGTATTGCACGGTGATAAAACTGGCGCCCCAAATCATGGTAATCAGGATGAGTGCGAGCTGCGGAAACTTGGCTTTCCAAGCAGATTGGACGGTTGACATGTGTATTTGATTGTTTGAAGAGGAGAAATAAAAAAAGAGGCCCGAAGACCTCTTTTCTGCTCGGGAAAATTACAAGCTTTGTTGATCAAGCAGTAATTGAGCTTCACGAAGGTTCAATGTGCCTTCATAAATTGCACGACCGGTAATCGCACCTAAAATACCCGGTTGGCCTTTTAAGTTACGCACGTCGTCAAGGTTGGTCACGCCACCCGATGCAATAACAGGTAAGCCTGAATACGTTGCAAGGTTAACGGTTTGTTCAACGTTCACACCTTGCATCATGCCATCACGTGCGATGTCGGTGTAGACAATGCTTGATACGCCAGCATCTGCAAAGCGTTTTGCCAAATCAGTAGCTTTCACGTCTGTGACATTTGCCCAACCATCTGTTGCCACCATGCCGTTCATGGCATCGATACCAACAATGATATGGCCTGCAAATTTTTTGCACGCTTCTTCAACAAATTCAGGCTCTTTTACCGCTTTTGTACCAATGATGACAAACGATACGCCTGCATCAAGGTAGTGTTCAATGGTTTCAAGAGAGCGGATACCACCACCAATTTGAATTGGCAATTCAGGCTGTGCTTTAGCAATCGCTTCAACCACAGGCTTATGAATCGGTGTACCAGCGAAAGCACCGTTTAAATCTACCAAATGTAAGCGACGCGCGCCTTCATTTACCCAATGCTGTGCAGTTGCCACTGGATCGTCAGAAAATACGGTATCGTCTTCCATACGACCTTGTTTTAAACGGACACATTTGCCATCTTTCAGGTCAATTGCAGGGATGATCAGCATGCTTTCGCTCCTTGCTCAATCAAATTAAGAATGAATTTGTGCCTAATCTTATCAAATAAACGGCTATTCACTAAATGCTAATATCAGAATTGATGAATTAAAAAAGCCTGACATAGGTCAGGCTAGTGCGAATAAAGGATTGGATTTTATTCTTGGTCTAAAAAAATGCGCTGTGTATTCGCGTTTTTAGTCATTAAACATAAGCGGTTGTTTGTAATAAATCGCTGTTTACGGATTGAAGTAAGGTGCCGACATCGTACAAGCCTTGATTGAGAGCTGTGGTACTTTCACCGACCACTTGAACAAGATCACCGACCACAGGAAGTTCAGTGGCAATCGATGTAATCGGTGCAATGTCATCCAGTAAGGCATCTAAAGTGCCTGAAACATCTTGCACGACACCACCTACACTTGTTAAAGGAGCATTCAGGACAGCTGTTAATAATTCGGTAGGATCAATACTGGCTACATAGCCGCCCGTTTCAGCCAACAAGCCTGTTAAATTGCCTGTAGTTTCGCCTACTGCATCCAATAGACCGCCCAGCAATGGCAGGTCAGAAAGTGCGTCTGTGATTGGTGCAGCCCCCCACTGAGATGATCAACCAAACCTGCAACTTCAGTCACAGTTTGACCGACCACACCAGTTATGCCATTGAGAGCGGTCTGTACACCGCCGAGAAGATCACCTGTCGCGAGTTGATCGGCTACCGCATGTAAGCCATCGCCTAAAGTGCCGATCAACTGATTTTCAACTGCCAGTACTTTTTCGATGGTCCCCCCAATGAGTGGAAGCTCAGTCAGTGCATCCGTTAAGGGGGCTGTTAAGCTACTCACGGTCTCTAAAACGCTGTCTACAGTATCCAAAACAGTATTTAAAACCAGTCCAATCGCTTTACTGATTCCTTGTAAAGTCAGGCTGAGTACACCGCTGATTTTTCCTGTAAATAAGTTCAACATGTCAGGTTCTCCAAGCTTTTAAATTATGATGTGTTATGTATTTTGCAGACTTGTTTTAGCAAAAGGAGATTGATGAAAACAAATTATGAAAGTATAGAAAGAATGAGATAAATCATGTAATTCTGCTAGAAAACCAAGAGAGATCAAAACCTTAGTTGAATAAAAATACAAATGTATATTAATGTAATTAAAATGAGTTAAATCAAAGATATAAATGTACTTAAAAGGTGCAATTTTATTGTTTTTAGGCTGTGCTGTGACTATTTTTAAAGCAATAACGTACTGTTCAAATCTTTAGCGCAAATAAACTGCAAATTCATTGGCACTCTTCAGCCGATCTTTGCACTTGGTCATGCCATAGATTGGGGCAATATCCAGTTACAGAGTGGTTACATCGCTGAATATAAATTAAATCATTAAAATAATTAAGGGTTTATAATTTCATGTGCGGACGAATTCTTAGTTTGAGGGAGGTATTGGGAATGGTTTTAGGTAATAAGCCACGTTGTAATAATTCTTCAAAGACCAAAACAGGGGCATAAGCATCGGCAGCGGCATAACGAATTTGTTCTGGATTTAAGCGCTTTTTGGCCCAATTCGAGGTGCTGACCGATTTAGATTTTGGAAAATTTACAAGAAAAAGCAGTGCCATGGCATTTTTTAAACCGACGGGTTGGGTTAAGCCAAAAGAAGCAAAGCACTTGGAGAGTTCCAAGACACTATTCAGTTCGATGCCTTTTTTACGAAATAAATGCGCATCATTTTTTAAGCCAAAACCTACTTTAATTTGATCCCGATTACTCAAGATTGGTCTTAAAAAATCCCAAGTGCATTCGTTCATTTGAAACAACCACGCCTGTTGCGCCGTCGCAAGTTGGATTAAATGTGGACCGGTAGAGACCTCACCTTTACGAAAAGTCGGCTTAGATTCAGAGTCGAAACCGAATAAGGCAGTCGTCTGCAATTCATCGGCCCAGTGTTGGCATTGTTCTGCATTGTGAATGACATGGATCTGCTCTGGCACTAAATTTTGGAACAATGGAAAATCTTTAATCTGTTCTTTTGTTGGCAAAATAGGTGTCAGTAGAGCATCAGTCATTGTGATTCAATTCAAAGGCTTGTTGTTGCAGCCTAGAGCGTTTAGGTCGGAAATGCAAATACCGAGATGTGGCGTTGAGCATGAGCGATTGACTCATCGGCCTGTCATAGCGCGTTGCTATGACAGTGACGAGGGTACTTAAACACAGTGACCAAGAGACTTAAAGTCAGTGACGACTTAAAATAGAAAACGCGCAGTAAATAATACATTTACCAAGATCAGTAAGAATAAACCGATAAAGAGAAAGGCGAGAACCACCTCCCATGTTTTGGATGCACGTGGCTCACCATATTGATTGGCATTTGCAGACCCGGGGATGAGCATCAGCGCAATGCACATGACGATATTGAGCAACGGAATCAGCTCTAAGAGTGCAAACCAGCCTGAGAGATTAAAGTCATGCAAACGACGCACTGAAAAAATCATCAAAGGGATCAGCATTAAAACATTTAGGATAAATCCAATCACTTGCGTCATTGGATTTTCAGCGTGAGCTATTAGGGCATTGAGGGTATTGGGCATCATGCTGACGATCAGTAGCATCAATATGCTCAGCATGAGGCCATAAAAGACATTCCAACCGATAAAAGACATGCGATTAAAACGACCGTCACGGTTCCAACCAGAGTTTATATTGGGTGAATTATTCATATTAAATGATCTTAAATTATCGTAAAAAGTATTGTTATCATTCATTTTTAACCGCAAAAATTGAGCTAAAAACGACATAAAAATGTGAAAAAGTACAGGATTTGATCCTGAACATAAAAAGCGCGTTGATTATAAAGGTAAAGTACAAAAAAAGCCCACTTGTGTGAGCTTGTTTGAATAGGTGTATTGCTGTTTAGAGCGATCTAGGCGGCATCTAATGATTTATCATTATTGTTGTTGAATCGTGGCTTGTTGAGAGCGGATCACTTAGTTTTGGTAAGACGGAATCATGATCGCAGCAAGTATCCCGACTATAAACACCACGATATACAAAACAGCCAGCACTGTTTCCCAGCCTTTGGTCGGGCGTGGTTGTCCAAAGCTATTACTACCGCTATTACCCGGTGCAAATAACACATAGAGCGCAAACAATATATTCACTACAGGAACTAAGATCAGCAGTGCAAGCCATCCTGAATGGTCTCGGTCATGTAAACGACGGATTAAGAAAATGACGCTGTAATAAATGACGATGGCATACATGATAAAGAAAATAATCATGAGTGGCGTTGACATAGCACCCTCAGTCAGCGCATTTTGCGCACCGGGTATGAGCAGGCCGACCACAACAGCAATTAGCGTAAAAATAATGCCGAGAAGTAGATTCCATGCAAGATATGCGCGACGGCTAAAGCGACCACTGGCTTGGGTCGGTGAGTCAGATGTGAAGGTATTCATTATTATTCCTAGGCGTTGGTATTTTTATAAGTAGGCAAATTCTAAAATGAATATGTAGAAAATAAAAGGATGAAAAATAAACTGTACAAAAAAGCCCACAAGGAGCGGGCTTTTTTGCGGTGAAGGAATTTTAAATATCCCATTCCACAAAGTTTTTCAGCAATTGCAGACCGGCTGTATGACTTTTTTCTGGGTGAAATTGTGTCGCAAACAAGTTTTCCTTGTGAATTGCGGTACAAAATTTCAAACCATAGTCACAGGTTGCAGCGACTATGCTTGAATCTTGCGGCTCTACATAGAAGCTATGTACGAAATAGAAACGAGCATCTTGCTCAATGTTTTTCCACATCGGGTGGCTAGGGTCTGCCTGATGCACTTGGTTCCAGCCCATGTGCGGCACTTTTAATCCCTCTATGTCAGGGAAGCGTTTAACCGAACCTTCAAAAATACCCAATGCATCTGCACCGCCATTTTCTTCGGAATGCTGCATTAAAGCTTGCATGCCGACACAGATCGCAAGCACAGGTTTATTAAATGCCGCTTTACGGACCACATCATCAATGCCTGCATCATGCATGCCTTGCATACAGTCACGCATTGCTCCCACACCGGGGAACACAATTTTATCTGCTTGTGCAATCAGCTTAGGATCATTGGTGACATCAACAGTTGCACCCACGTGTTCGAGGGCTTTTGCTGCTGAGTGAAGATTTCCCATGCCATAGTCAAGAAGGGCAATACGGGTCATTACAATGTTCCTTTGGTAGACGCAACAGTATTTTCGGCACGCGGGTCAACTTCACACGCCATACGTAATGCACGGGCAAAGGCTTTAAATACGCTTTCAATTTGGTGGTGGCTGTTTTTACCTTTTAGGTTGTCGATGTGCAGCGTCATTAACGCATGGTTCACAAAACCTTGGAAAAATTCAGAGAAAAGATCCACATCAAAAGTCCCGATGCGCGCGCGAGTGAATGGAATATCCATCCAAAGACCCGGACGGCCAGATAAATCCACCACAACACGACTCAGTGATTCATCGAGCGGCGCATAGAAGTGACCGTAGCGACGTAAACCTTTTTTATTGCCCAGTGCTTGAGCAAAAGCTTGACCCAGTGTAATCCCACAGTCTTCTACAGTATGATGATCGTCAATTTCAAGATCGCCATCACAATGAATATCAATATCAAACAGACCATGTCGCTTGATTTGATCAATCATATGATCTAAAAATGGAACACCAGTGTTTAAAGTGCCTTGACCAGTACCATCAAGATTCACACGAACTCGAATTTTGGTTTCGTTGGTGTTTCTTACCACTTCACTGATACGATCTGTCATAGACACGTTCCTCAAATACGTCAAAATGATTGATGTAAAAATATTTTCGCTGTGACGAAAAGTCACTGCATATTAGATTGCTCAGGAGGGTTTATCAATGCCTATTACCGTACATGCCTATACTTCTTTAGAAAATGATGAAGTGCGCAGCCAGCTTGAGCGACTGTATGACACCAGCCCTGAGTTTAGCGACGGTTCCGATGCGATTGAACAACTTGAGCAGAACTTAGCTCAGTATACCTTAGTTTATACTGCAGAATTTAATACAAAATTGATTGGTGCGATTTGGTGTACAGGCCAAGGTGAAAGCAAAACCCTTGAATATATTGTGGTACACCCTGCAAATCGTGGGCGTGGTGTTGCAGAGCGCTTGGTCAGTGAGACCACCCGTATGGAAGAAGAAAAAGGGGTGAAGACTTTTGAGCCGGGTTGTGGCGCGATACATCGCTGTTTGGCGCACATTGGTAAAATTACTGCGGCTGAATAACTGGTCCCCCAATTGAAAGCAGCCATTGAGCTGCTTTTTTGTTGGATAAATACAGTTTCGTCACTGTAATTTCAGCTGTGGAAATTTGAAATCACTCAAAAAATAAGCAAATAGTGTGAAATATTGATTTAAAAATAAACATTTGCACAAAAAAGCGCAACGGATGCTTGACGCCATGAGACTGAAATTGTTTAATACGCCCCATCGGCGTGATAGCTCAGTAGGTAGAGCAACGGATTGAAAATCCGTGTGTCCCCAGTTCGATCCTGGGTCTCGCCACCATATTCAAAACTGATTTTTCAGTTTATCAATCCCTGATCCCATCAGGGATTTTTTTTGCCTAAAAAATATGCATACGAAAAATATTTTTATAAATATGATTGACTAATTAACTGAGATGCGGCTTAATACACCGCATCGGCGTGATAGCTCAGTAGGTAGAGCAACGGATTGAAAATCCGTGTGTCCCCAGTTCGATCCTGGGTCTCGCCACCATATTCGAAAAACCTCAAACGATTGTTTGAGGTTTTTTTTCGTCTGCTGTTTTTCAGGTGTTGATATTTCGCACAGTTTAACTGCTACAATCGATGCCAGATGATGGGCCCAATTGCTATAAGAAAATTATTAAAAAATAAGGGTTAAGGTTATGAAAAAAATATTATTTCCTGTTTTGATCTGCATGATTGCCTTGCTGAGCGCATGTGGTGGCGGGGGCGGTAGTAATGTCGATTCTTCCTATTCTAAAACCATTATTCAAAATGGTGTGACCTATGAATGTAAAAGTGAAAATGCAGCAGCGCTTTGTGATAATGGCAATTGTTCTTCTTGTGAATCATCGCTCGATAAAATAATCACAGCATCATGCAGCACCAGTATTTCCGCAGGGCAAACAATTTTTGCCGTGACCAAAACGGGCTGTGTATCCAATATGAAATCGGGCAGCAGAATAACTGCAGCATGTGATAATGGTCTGCTTAAATTAAAAGTTGGATCTAACTTTAGCTTAAATCAGGTGATTAACACGGGTACGACGATGAGCTCTGGTGAATATATTGTCGGCACAGAAGTGCTCCGCTGCAGGCTTTAATCAAATGAACATAGTTTCGTGGAGTGACAGTTGAAGCGACTTCAATATGCGGCGCTTGGACTGCTCTGTTTTGCACTGGGCTATATTGCGGCATCGTGGAATGACCAACCAAGCTTGACGTCGCCGCCACCTGAGCACTCGCTTGTCTCTTTGGCGACGAGTAATCCTGTGGCACTCTTGGCTTTAGATCAAGATGCCTCGGATCAGCCTCATTCTAAAGATATACAGCAACAACTCAAAGGCCAACATCTTCAGCTAAAGAGCATTATTCAGCAGACTTCAGATCAACAATTGGGGCAATATTTACAGCAGGCATTTCCCAATTACAGTTTTGCAGGGATTCAAAATAAGCAGCAGTTTGCGCAGCAGATGTTAGACGAATTTCTACAAGCCAAAAATGATCCGCAGCAGCGATTGGCAGGGCAAGCGTATGTGACTGATCAATCACAGACAGATGTAGATCAAGTTTTACCTCGTGAAATCTATGTCACACAGCCGTTGTATGCACATTTTGATACCATGGGTAAAGTTCCAAACAATACGCAAGTTATGGTGCGTTGGACGCATCGTGATAGCGGTGAAGTGCTGCTCTTTACGCCACGCAAAGTTAGTGAGCAACAGCAACAAAACTGGGTGAGTTTCTATCCCATGACTGGATGGAAAACTGGTCATTATGATGTGAAATATTATCAAATGAATGATCAATTAAGCCCGATTGCACAGACCAGTTTTTATATACAGCACGTGATTGAGTAAATATTTGAAGCTCAAATTTTATCGCTGAAGCAATGACTTAAGTGCTAGTTTCCAACCCTAAAAATTCGATTAAACTGATAAAAAAATAAATAATGAATTTTTACAATGAAAGACCTTTTCTCTACAGGGAGTGCGCTGTATCAACAATCACGTCCAAGTTATTCTGCTGAAGTTGTCGATAGCATCTTGCAGCATGTTGCCGTGCGTGAATTGGCATGGGACTGTGGTGCAGGTTCAGGTCAATTTACCAAAGGTTTGGCACCCTATTTTCAACAGGTTTTAGCGACAGATCTGAGTGCTGAGCAATTGGCACAAGCACCCAATTTAGATAATGTGCGTTATGAGCAAGCTAGCGCCGAACATTGTCCGCTTGCCGACCATTCAGCGGATTTAATCACAGTCGCGCAAGCGATTCATTGGTTCGATTTTGCTGCATTTTATGCAGAAGTACGACGCGTATTGAAACCCCAAGGTCATATCGCCATTGTGGGTTATGGTCTGATTCAATTTGAACACGCGGAATTGAACCAGCTTTTACAGGATCTGTATTTTGTCACGTTAAAAGGCTATTGGGATGCTGAACGTTGTTACATCGACGAAGAATATCGCAGTATTCCGTTTCCATTTCAGGAGTTAGCGACACCTCAGCTGTTTTTAAATTACAGGTGGAGTTCACAGCAAATTTTGGACTATTTGCAAACATGGTCTGGGTTAAAACATTATCAACAGCAACATCCGATACTTCAACCATGTGCAGCTTTGCACGACTTCTTTAGCCGTCATCCGCAGCAAGAGTTTGCTTTGTCATTTCCTGTGCTGTTAAGAATTGGAACAGTATAAAAAAGAAAAAGCAGTGGTAATGCAGATAGGTAAAGGATGATATCTCAAGTCCAGAATGAGCAACGTGAGGTTTAAACTAGCTGTGCTATCCTGCCGTTTGTCGGGGTTAAATCTGGTAAATTGATTAATTGTTGTACAATAATAGCAGTGTAAATTTTTTCAATTTTCTATTTTTAAATCTCTTGGAATGAACATGATGAATCTCCCTAAATCTGTTTCCGTTTTGGTTTTTGTTAGTGCAGCAATGACGGCTATGAGTACATTGGCTGCGGAAAAAGCCACTACAAAAGCTGATGAAACCGAACAACAAGCTATTCAGATGCCTGCTTTAACCATTATGGCAGAGCGTGAAATGCGTGCAGAGACGGGCATTGTTGAGTATCAAGAGCAGGTGGATCGCCGTAAAGCCTTACAGCAACGGGTGATGCAACTTGAGCGTGATACTCAAAACAAAGGTGTCGATGCAACAATCGTGTCAAATATTGATATCTTACCTGCCACAGCAGTGCCAGATATGTCGAATTTATCGCCTTTGATGCAACAGCATGTTTTAAATATTGCCGCAGGTTTGCAGTCTTCTGACCCACGCAATGGTTTATATATTATGTTGCAACCCTTTGGGATTGACCGTAATGCGACCAATGTGCAAATCAGTCGTGAGCAAATCAATCTCGGAAACATCGACCGTCAGTTAAATACCAATCCGATTAAGACCCCATAATCGAATACATCTCTACAGTACATTGAAGGCGAAAATTCATGTTTTATCCATGAATTTTCGTTTTGATGGCATGCGCAATTTAAGTCTATTTACATTGATGTTTTCAAATAGCCTTCTTAAAAAGCATGGCTATTTTATCGTCAATCTTCAAACTTTTGGTTAAACTGAATAAAAGGGCATTCGGAGCTCATTATGCCGCGTATCTTTGTTGTCTTGGCCAGTGCTACGGTATTGGTCTTTGGATGGATGTTTTATCAATATTCAGTACAGCAAAAAGAAGCTGTGCAACTCTCGACCTATGAAACGGTTTTGCGTGAAAAAACCGAGCAAATTTTTCAGCAAGCTCAGCACTGGGAAGAGCCGATACAACTCAATGTGACAGATGCACGGCTAACGGGGGATTATAAAATCATGTCGGATTTTATTTTGAGCCAAATGCTGCAGCGTGCAGAAGCGCGGAATCAATATATTCGTGATCTTAAAGCACTGAATTGGGATAAATTTCTCGATATCGATCGCTTATTAAAAGATAAAAAAAACCAATATCAAGAGACTGAGCAAATGCTGCAGCAGGTGCATGCAGTGGTCGATGCTTATGAACAAAAAACCACACAGCAAGAGGAAAATGGTTTAGCGCAGGCCAAACAGTTGGCGGTCAAACAGGTGTTTCGTCAGCAAATTGCGCAGAGTTTAAGAGACAGTCGTGATAGTGATGAGTCGCATGCTTTATTTGAGTTAGAAAAGCAAAGCTTGGCGAAGGCTGATGAGCTCTTTGCTGTGCTGAAAGCCAATAAATGGGAAAAGAAAAATAAATTATTTATGTTCTATGAAGATGCGCCTTTAAAGCAGTTTAATCAGCTTTATACAGAGATGTTAGCGCTCAATGCACAAATGGATGAGATCCGCCAAAAGAACCGTTCAGAGTTGAAACAAAAGCTTTAACTGACTGTCATCTCTCTTTCAAAATTGCGCGATAAAGTGGCTTATAGCAAGGTTTTACATCATATAGAGGTCCATGCTCATGCGAGCTATTCAGATTTTTGATGATATTCAGCAGGTCTATATCGACTTTATCGCGAACCGCCAATATCCACGTTTGGAAAGTTTAAACAATTGGGGCAAGAACCGTTTTTTCTTCAGTCAGTATTTTCGCATGATTGAAGATTGGCATCTGACTGAACAGATTGTGATTGAATTTAATCAACAATTTTATAGTTTGGATACAAGGACGGCGCCTGACTTTATGGATCAAGATAAATACATGGCTTGGTTGATGGAACAATTACAAATATTAAAATAAGTCCTTTTCATTCAAATTATTCAGCACAACTTCGAGACATGTTATGCAATTCAAAGCCATCCTTTAGCGGATGGCTTTTTTGTTGTTATCGAGCATCATTTTGGGAACTGAGTTCCGAACTAGCACGAATGGCGCAAAAAACATTGGCTTTAAAACAGTCTTTGATTGTTTAAATTGCAAATTTAATACAACTATCAACCAATAGTGTGACTTAAATCACTTAAAATACGCCGAAAATTTAAACATAACTTTTTAGCCAGCAGCCCATAACTCATAAGAAGCTGAGCTGTATTGAACTTGCAAAAATTCTAACCTTAGACCGATTGGCTTTGAATGAAAGGTTTATCGCCATTTTTAGAGACGATTTTTTTAGCGTATGAAAAAATTAATACTGCTATGGCTTGCCATATGTGCGGTTTCATTGGTGTCGATAGGCTATACCTATGAATTATTCATTAGCCCTGTTTGGGTGGTAAATGCATTCGCTGCCTATGGCATGGTTTTAATGCGAAAGCATTTAAGTCACGATTTACTGATCGTGCTTTATGCTTTTAGTGCGATCTTTGTGGCTTCGCTGATGGTCGATCCTGCCAAAATCTTAGAAGATAAATTTCTCCTGTGTGCGATTTCGGCATTTCAGATTTGGGTATTTATTAAAGCCTATTTAGCGCTGAGCCATTTAAAAAAACGCCGCTTTAAGCGAACCCTAATGTTAGCTGTTCCGAGTATCGTGAGTGCTTTTGCAGGCAGTCTCTTGTTTGTGGCGTGCTTTCAGATGGACAACCAATACTTTGCCTTTGTTGATTATTTTCTAGAGCAATTTGCAACAAGTTTGGCTGTGGTGTGTTTACTGTTTGGTGTTCAGCGCTGGATGAATGTGCCGTGGGTGGATTATGGCTATCTGATCGTGGCACTGGCCGTCCAATATGTGATCTCAAATGATCAGATCTTCTATGCTTGCATGGTCTTGCCTTTATTGATGTGTTACTACGCGATCAAATATGACTTCAAAACCTTTTGCTGGCTGATTGGCTTAATGACGCTGATCTGTGGCTGGTATGGTGCCATGCCATTGGCTGGGGAATATTGGTCGGATGCACAGGTACATATGCTCTCGCGGATCAGTTCTTATCGTTTGGCATTGGGTATTTATTTGATCATTTTTCTGTTTATTTGTGAGCTGTATGCACGAAATAAACGTCTATATTTGGCTTTGCAACGTGTAAGTTTTTGCGATGAGTTGACGGGACTGAAAAATCGCCATGCCTTTAAAGAACAAATATTTATAGAGGGTGCGGTTGATAAAGGCTGTGTCATTTTGCTCGATGTCGATAATTTTAAAAAAATTAATGACCAATATGGGCACCAAATGGGGGACAGTGTTTTGGTGCATTTGGCAAAAATCTTAAAAAATTGTAGTCCACGCGCGAGTTTTATCAGTCGCTGGGGCGGTGAAGAATTTTTAATTTTGCTCGAAGGTGCCGATTTGGAGCAGGGTAAAATGTTGTGTGAAACAATTTTGGAACGCTGCGAACATGTACCGTTTCGAAAAGATCAATTAAGGCTAGATGTCAGCTTTAGTATGGGCTTGGCCGAGTTTCAACAGTTGAGTTTGTCTAATTACTCCACGACTCTACAGCATGTCGATGCCTGCCTATATCAGGCGAAATCACAAGGGAAAAATCAGTTTGTTTATCAAAAGATTATTCCGTTAGCAGAAAGCAGTATTGCAGTCTAAATAGGCAAAAAAGATGCCGTGAAGGCATCTTTTTTAGCATTTAATCAATGATTAAGCTGCTTTTTTGAACCAAGAAAAGAAACCTTTTTTCTCAGCTTTCGCTGCTTCAGCTTTTTTCTCTGCACATTTTTTAGCGCAGTCTTTTTTCGCTTCAGCTTTTACTTCTTCAGTTTTAGTTTCAACAGCTTCTTTTGCATCAGTTGCTTTTTCTACAGCTGCATCTTTTGCTTCAACAGTTTTTGCAACGACAGCATCTTTAGTTGCTACAGTTTTTGCTACAGTCGCGTCTTTTGCTGCAACAGTGTTTGCAACAACAGCGTCTTTAGCCGCTACAGTTTTTTCTACAGTTGCATCTTTTGCTGCAACTGCAGTTTCTTTAGTTGCTGCTGCTTTTTCTACAACTGCTTTTTTCATGTCAGCAGTTTTTGCTTTAGTGGTTTCTTTCACTGTTAAAGTTTTAGTTTGAGTCGCTTTTTCTGCAACAGCCACTTGAGTTTTAGCAGCATCTTTAGTTGCTTGAGCAGCAGCTACAGTTGCAGTTTTCGCTTGTGCAGCTTGAGCTTTTACAGCTTCAACAGCAGTCGCAGGTTTTTGTTCTACAGCAGTAGTTGCCATAGCAGAAGTTGTAGCAGCAACTAAAGCAACAGCTAAAGTAGTTTTGATCGCGTTCATAGTCATCACTCTATAAAACTTAGTTAAAATAAGGCATTGTAAATTTTATGCCTTATCAACAGCTCTTAGGTTACACGGCACAGAGTGAGGGATTCGATTGTGTGAATATTCCACCAATGTTACAAACGGATAACATGGTGTAACGCAGAAAAACAAACAAAAACAGCGTGCATTGCACAGCATTCGAAATTTTCAATTCAAAGCTGATTTAAAATCACTGTTAAAGCCGTTATTGTGAATATATATTTCTGCCATTGGTATGGCATAAAAATAAAGTCGCATGAGGGATAACATCAGATGCAGCAGCTTATTTGTTATAAACAGCTCCCTGTGTGGACGCAGCAGTCGATTCCACAAGGTTTTAAACAACAGCACAATACCAAAGCAGGCACTTGGGCAAAACTCACCGTACTGCAAGGTGAAGTGAACTTTGCCATGCTGGATGCGTCAGGAAATATCCTCTCGACGCATGTATTTAGCCCAGATCAGCCACCGCCGTTTATTGAGCCGCAGGCGTGGCACAAAATTGTGTCTGCGAGTGACGATGTGCAATGTCAGTTGAGTTTTTATTGCTTAGTACAGGACTATTTTTATAAGAAGTATCAACTCAGCCCAACACATTCAGAAATTTTGGCAGCAACACCATATTTGCAAGGTGGTCGAGCTTTGGATGTCGGCTGTGGGCAGGGGCGTAATTCGCTGTACTTAAGTCAGCTGTCTGAGCAGCATTTTGAGGTGGATGCTTGGGATGTGAACCCACACAGTTTGCATAAGCTGCAAGAGGTGATCGCTGCGGAAGGCATTGAAAATATTCATGTACAGCAGCGTGATCTAAACGCTGACCCAAGCATTACAGGTACATATGATTTTATTTGCTGTACCGTGGTGATGATGTTTTTAGAAGCCAAGACAGTGAAGCCTCTGATTCAACATATGCAGCAAGCCACCAATATCAATGGTTATAACCTGATTGTCTGTGCGATGGATACGCCTGATATTCCTGCGCAGTCTGACTTTCCATTCAGCTTTAAAGCAGGGGAATTAAGTGCCTTGTATGAGGGCTGGAACATTGTGAAATACAATGAAAATGTCGGGGAGCTGCATCGGGTGGATTCAGAAGGGCAGCGGATTAAACAGCATTTTGCGACTTTGTTGGCGCAGAAAATTTAAGCTTAGAATTGTAGGATGTTGAGTTGAAGGGATGGGGATCAACTCAACACTTACTTAATACTGGAAAAATGGGAACCATTTTGAGCTAGTCAGGCTGTATGTGTACTTAGAAAATTCAACCAATTGAATATGATCCTACTCTGATTTAAGGCTGATAAATAAAGCCCAAAGCTTTTAGAGGCAATTGAATGATGTCGATAGTGAGTGTTAAAGGCAATAGTGGTAATTCTGCCAATTTTTCCTGCCCTGACTTTTTGACATAGCCACTTTGGTCTTCGTAATGCTGGATACGGATCTTATAGGGATGGCTTAAGGGCTTTAAATCTGCGGCATTCGCAACTTTTGGGTAAACCGTACCTGCAATTTCTAAGTTAAACAGGTGATCTTGTTGTTCTGCCTTTGAACAATCACATGGTGCTACACCATATTGGTTGAATAATGCCCTTTCCGTAGGACTTAGTGTTCCATTGGGAGGCGCATAATAAAATTTAAAGCTTCCGCTAAATTTAGTGCTGTTCGGGCTCGGAGAATTAAAGTCAAGTTCTCGATGGAGACGAATATATTGTGGATTGAGTTGGCTTATCAGTTGAATAAAATCAGCACCGCCTTTATTGATCAAATAGCTGTATTTATTGCCTGCGACTACGATGCTATCGATTGGTTCATTGGGTATTGCTTTAGCAGGTTTGCCAAATGCGATCACATCATCTTCAAGGATTGTTCTCCATGCATATTTTGTTTCGTATTTTTGAAACAGATCACGGGAGAGTTCACCGATTTGATTATTTGTAACGCAAGCTGTAAGAAAAATAAAAGTGCTTAGGTAGCTCATCTTTATGAGGTAGTGAAGTCGTTTATTTATCATTGTTATGCATATTTAAGTTTTGGTTCAGGCCTTACCATAATTCAAAAATCGCTGAAAATCGAGAATTAACGTTTTAAATTTTAAATATGCTAAGACGTTTTTTAAGGGTTGTTTAGCACGGTTTATTGCTGAAGATTTTTGAACAAAATTTACTTCACAATGGACATTCCCTCTCCTTTTAAGGAGACTTGCGCAGAATACCGCTCAGGGAGAGGATTTATATGAAAAATTTCCCTCATCCTCTTGTGGCGCATGCTGCTCATCCCAGAGGGAGAAGGGGCTTCCAGTATGTATTCATGAGAGTTTAGTTAACAAATAAAAAACCCCGCACTAAGCGGGGTTTCTTTTATCTCAGTATTTAACTAAATATTAAACACGTTCGATAATGGTCGCGATACCTTGACCAAGACCGATACACATAGTCGCAAGACCGATTTGTGTATCTTGCTGTTCCATAACGTTCAGCAAAGTCGTTGTGATACGCGCACCAGAACAACCCAATGGGTGACCCAATGCAATCGCACCACCGTTCAAGTTCACACGGTCTTGTTGGTCATAAATGCCTAAGCCTTTAAGAACAGACAAACCTTGCGCAGCGAACGCTTCGTTCAATTCAAACGTTTGGATGTCTGCGATAGACAAGCCAGCACGTTTAAGCGCTTTTTGAGTTGCTGGTACAGGACCATAACCCATGATCGCAGCATCACAGCCTGCAACTGCCATAGAGCGAATCACAGCACGTGGCTTAAGACCTAAAGCTTGAGCACGTTCAGCAGACATCAGCAACATTGCAGAAGCACCGTCAGACAAAGCTGAAGATGTTGCAGCAGTTACCGTACCGCCTTTCGGATCGAATACTGGACGTAACGATTGGAATGCTTCAAGGTTTGCATCAGGACGAATCACTTCATCGATATCGCACAGGATTTTGAAACCATTTGCATCGTGACCTTCAACGCCCACGATTTCATTTTTGAAACGGCCTTCTTGTGTTGCAGCCCAAGCACGGCGGTGTGATTCAACACCAAACGCATCTTGTTCTTCACGCGAAATACCGTTCATACGACCTAACATTTCAGCCGTTAAGCCCATCATGTTAGACGCTTTTGCATAGTGCTTAGACGCTTCAGGGTTGATGTCGATGCCGTGCATCATGCCAACGTGACCCATGTGTTCTACACCACCAATGATGAAGATATCACCTTGGTTGGTTGCAATTTGCGCAGCCGCTGTGTGGATTGCTTGCATAGAAGAACCACAAAGACGGTTCACTGTTTGACCTGCAACAGTACGTGGTAGGTCTGCTAACAATGCAATATTACGACCAATGTTCATACCTTGCTCTAGGGTTTGGTTTACACAGCCCCAGATTACGTCTTCAACTTCATTGGTATCAAACTGGTTACGAGCAACAAGCGCGCGTACTAATTCAGCAGATAAGCTGTCAGCACGGACGTTACGGAACATACCATTTTTGGTTTTACCCATTGCTGAACGTACGCCATCAACGATGACAACGTCACGTGGATTTAAAGTAGCCATTCACGTTGCTCCTTAACCGTAGAATTTTTTGTTGTTAGCAGCCATGTCACGCAACATTTGTGGCGCTTCATAAGCCTTACCTAAATACGCATATTTGTCGCAAAGCGCTACGTATTCAGCGACACCTGTTTGGTCGATGTAACGGCATGGACCACCACGGAATGGAGGGAAACCTACACCCATGATCATCGCCATATCTGCTTCAGCAGCAGTCGCTACGATGTTGTCTTCTAGGCAACGAACAGTTTCGTTACAGAACGTCAGCATCATACGGTCAATGATTTCTTGAGCATCAAATTCACGTTTTTCCGCAGTTGCAACAGAAGCCACAAGTTCGTAAGCCACTGGATCAACCACTTTGGCTTTCTTACCTTTACGGTCAAGTTCGTATTTGTAGAAACCAACGTCGTTCTTTTGACCAAGACGTTTGTTTTCGTACATGGTTAAAGTTGCGCCTTTGTAGTCTGGCTTCATGCGGTCAGGGAAACCTTCCGCCATTACTTCCGCACCGTGTACGCCTGTGTCGATACCCACAACGTCGATGAGGTAAGCAGGACCCATTGGCCAGCCGAATTTTTCCATCACTTTATCAACTTGCTGGAAGTCAGCACCGTCTTTCAGTAGAAGGTCAAATGCACCGAAGTAAGGGAATAGTACGCGGTTTACCAAGAAGCCTGGGCAGTCGTTAACCACGATTGGTGTTTTACCCATTTTCTGAGCAAGAACCACAGTTGTCGCGATTGCTTCAGCAGATGTTTTCTCACCGCGGATCACTTCTACCAATGGCATCATGTGAACAGGGTTAAAGAAGTGCATACCTACGAAGTTTTCAGGACGTTGTAGGTTTTCAGCCAAACGTGTGATTGAAATTGTTGAAGTATTTGAAGCAATGATCGTATTGTCACGAACATTTTTCTCAGTTTCAGCAAGTACGATACCCTTAACTTTCGGGTTCTCTGTTACTGCCTCAATCACGATGTCCACTTCTTTGAATTCGTCATAGCTTAATGTAGGACGGATGCGAGCAAGAGTTTCACCCATTTGAGCAGGTTTCATCTTCTTACGTTCAACTTGTTTGGTCAGTAAGCCATTTGCTTCTTTCATACCTAAAGCAAGTTGTGGGTTACCAATGTCTTTCATGATGATTGGTGTGCCTTTGCTTGCCGCTTGGTAAGCAATACCACCACCCATGATACCCGCGCCTAATACAGCGGCTTGGTTGACAGGGTGCGCACCTTTTTCATATTTCTTCGAAGTTTTCTTCACAATTTGGTCGTTAAGGAATAAACCAATTAACGCACCTGCTTGTGGAGTTACAGCCGCTTTAGCAAAACCTTGCGCTTCGATTTTCAATGCTTCATCACGTGGAAGGCTTGCACCTGCTTGTAATGAGTCTAAAAGAAGTTTTGGCGCTGGGTATTGAGCAGGATTTGCTTTTGCAAGAACTGCACCTTTCGCTGTATTGAATGCCATCATTTGTTCAAGCATGTTCAATTTAACAGGATCTAATTTTTCTTGGCGTTTTGCTTTCCAGTCTACACGGCCAGCAATCGCTTGTTTCACAAGGTCAATTGCAGCGTCTTGTAGTTTGTCTGCAGCAACAACTGCATCAACAGCACCGTCTTTGAGCGCAGCAGCAGGCTTTTTCGGCGCAGCCATTGCCATCCATTCAACCGCATTGTCGATACCAATCACACGGCTTAAACGAACCGTACCACCAAAACCAGGGTAGATACCAAGTTTGATTTCTGGAAGGCCAACTTGTGCAGCTTCTGACATCACACGATAGTCACACACTAAGCACATTTCAAAACCGCCGCCCAATGCCATACCATTGATTGCAGCAACTTTAGGAACGTTTAGATCTTCAAACGCATTGAAGATGTCGTGAACAGGCAATGCCCAATCCACAATCGCTTGTTCGCCTTGAGCGAAGTTTTCACCGAATTCAGTGATATCTGCACCCACGATAAATGTAGATTTACCTGAAGTAACGATTAAACCTTTGATGTCACCGTTTGCTTTAACAGCGTCAATTGCAGCTTTAAAATCTTCAATTGTTGCGCGGTTAAATTTGTTGACCGACTCACCTTGTAAGTCAAAGCGGAATTCTGCAATTCCGTCCGAAAGCATTTGGACGGTAATGGCATTGCCAGCGTGGATCATGCCTGATCTCCTTTATTTTGGAGGACTTCTAAGTTGATGTTGTGAAGCGAGTACGCGGTTCCTGCGTACACTTTATGCCTCGCTAATCTTACGATAACTATATCTAAAAAGAACATAACAAGTTGTATCAAGCCGTGACGCTAGGGTCATCAAAATTTCTTTTGGAAATAGCCTTCGGATCTGCCTTTAAACGCTATCGCTCTGATTAAATATGTTGAAGCTTATGTTTCAGTTCACATTTTTTTATAAATGTAAGCTATAGATTGAGATGCGAAAGAAAAAATCAAGAAAAAAGCAAGTGTATTTTTCGGCAGAATGGTCAATTCACTTTTACTATTGTCATCCATCTTTGCTGAGACACAGTGTTCTATGCTGCTTATTTAAGCGTCACTGAGCACTATGCTATACTCGCCGCGTTCTCAAAAGTTAATTTTTTATTAAGCACAATGCTTATTAGCACCAGGTCCTCATATGATTAAGTGGATTATCCTGGCGGTCTTTGTCATTTCTGCGTTTTATATCCAGCAACGCGGTAAAGTCCGTCATTCATTTTATCGTCAGTTTTTTGATCATTCGACATTGCTCGCACCGATCAATTTTCTCATGTACATGTTTTCAAAAGTGCCGAGCCAACCCTATATTGACACGCAGCATTTTAAAGATTTAAAAGTCTTAGATGAAAACTGGGAAATGATTCGTGATGAAGCCAAGGCCTTATATGAAAAAGGGGGCATCAAAGCATCGAGTACTTATGATGACCTTGGATTTAACTCGTTCTTTAAAACAGGTTGGAAACGCTTTTATTTAAAATGGTATGACTCAGCCCATCCTTCGGCTGCTGAACTTTGCCCAAAAACTACGGCCTTGTTAAAAAATCTACCCACTATTAAAGCCGCGATGTTTACTGAGTTGGCGCCTGACAGTCGTTTAGTCCGTCATCGTGATCCCTATGCTGGTTCATTGCGTTATCACTTGGGCTTACTAACGCCGAATGATGACCGTTGTTTTATTGATGTCGATGGTCAGCGGTACTCATGGCGTGACGGCGAGAGTGTGGTGTTTGATGAAACCTATATTCACTATGCTGAAAATAAAACGGATCAGAACCGGATTATTTTCTTTGCAGACGTTGAACGGCCATTAAAGTCAAAGTGGATGGAAGCTTTTAACCATTGGTTTGGTAAAAATGTCATGACTGCTGCGAGTTCACCGAATGAAAGCGGTGATAAAACGGGTGGTTTAAATAAAGTATTTGGCTATGTCTATCAAATTCGTATAAAAGCCAAAGCCTTGAAAAAAACCAATCGTTCACTGTATTACTTTTTAAAGTGGTTCCTAATGTTGGGGCTGTTCTTCCTGATTTTTGTACGCCCATATTTATTTTAAAAGTAGAATAAATATTGAAAAAATGCGCCCTTAGGGGCGTTTTTTTATGCTGACAGTCAGCAAAATATCAGTTATCGTGCAAGCAGAATAAAAATAATTATGCAGAGCAAATCTGCAAAAAGCAGAAATAGTGTTAGCCAGAATAAGCTAGAACCAGAATAAGCCAGAAAAAGTGAGCCAATAGACGAGGAATATGATGTTGACGTCCGAACTTAAGCCCATGCAAAACCGTTGAGCTGAAAGAAAAGCGTCATCATCAATGATAGCCAAAACCCAAAGGTGAACGGTTGAAGCTTTGCATGCAGGCATGAAGACCTACTGCATAGAAACCCTGTTTAAACGCCTGAAGGGATTGATTTGGCGGGAAGGGGATCCGATTCATGAAAGCAACCAACCAAACATTGATGCATCAAATGCATATTTCGATGCAAGATATAGAACGACGTAAACAGTTGCTTGGCTTGACTGATTTAGAGCTGGCGGAATTGGCTTCGATTGGTGGGATTGTGGCGCCGATACTCGACAGTATGGTTGATGAATTTTATGAAAATCAGACCTCAATTCCAGAAATTGCCACTTTGATTGGTGATCTTGATACCTTGAAGCGTTTGCAACGCGCGCAGCACCAGTATTTATTGGACTTATTTTCCGGGCGCTATGACAGCGCTTATGTGAATAACCGTTTACGGATTGGTTTGGTTCATAAGCGCATAGGTGTAGAGCCGAAGTTGTATCTCTCTGCGGTGCATACCCTAAAGACCATGTTGTTTCGCTTAATTCAGCGAACCTTTAATGATACGGAACAATATCAGCGGATTATTAACACCTTGGAAAAGCTCTTTATGTTCGACACCACATTGGTGGTGGAAACTTATGTGTGGAGTTTGATTAATGAGGTGAAGATCTCCCGTGAAAAAATGGAACAGTATGCGCATGCGCTAGAGTTTCGTGCACAAGAAATGGAAGAACTTTCACAGCGCGATCCATTAACAGGACTCTTAAATGTCCGGCATTTATCGACCTTATTGACCAGTATTTTATATACAGCACAGCGTAATCATGAACCTGTGACAGTAGTGTTTATTGATATCAATGATTTTAAAAAGATCAATGATGAACAAGGTCATCCACGTGGAGATCAGGTACTACAAACGGTTGCTGCGGCCATAAAGTCGGTTGCACGTTTAGATGATCATTGCTTCCGTTATGGCGGAGACGAATTTTGTTTGGTCTTGCCGGGATGTAGTGAAAAGCATGTGGAAGGGAGTTTTATCCCGCGTTTATTAGAAGCGGTGGCTGAAATGGAAGCTGGCTTAAGTTTAAGTATTGGGCTGTGTCAAACAGACCATCAGCAAGGCTATATAGATGCCATGAGTTTGGTACAACAAGCCGATGCTAAAATGTATCAAGAGAAAAAGAATTATAAACGTTTGCAGGAACAACCCTTGCCGAAAGAAGCGTGATCCGAGCGTAAATAACGCCAAAAATAACAATAGATGACTAGCGACACTTGAGCGAAATGGATCTCCATATTCTTGAAAATAATGTGATAAATACGCTTATTTCCTGCAAAAATAAAAGCTGAAATAGCAGATGCATCCTGCAAAATCTTGTATAGAATAAAAGCAGTTGATGGGGGATAAGATGCAAGTTTTTCGTTCAAAAAAAGATTGGTGGGTGGTGGCATTTATTGTTTGTATGAGCGGTTTACTCATTCAATTATTACTCACCATGCAAGCCAAAGGTACGATGCAGCAATATCCTCTTCATACCGCGGTGTATATTTTAACGGTATTACTGCTGTGGTGGCCAATATTCAATACACGTTATCAAATTTCCGCTACAGAATTAAACGTCCGTAGCATGTTTCTACGTTGGCAAATTCCTTTGCAGGATATCCAACGCATCAGTGCAAGTCAGGATTTGTCTGCGGCACCTGCGCTTTCCATTAAACGTTTAAAAATTGAATATCTTCGAGATGGCAAAACCAAATTTGTCATGGTTTCACCGAAAGATCCGCAAGCTTTTGCTAAAGCGATTGGTGTTCCAATCCAATAAATATAAGAATGCTGAATAAAGGTATGTGAGCATGCCTTTTAAAGACCAGTGAATTATTTAATAATAACCAATTGTCCAAGTTGTGCATCTAGGTGTATTTTAGTTTGTTCGGGATGATTCAAAAAATACACCGCCACAATAGGTTCAAGTTCAACCCGTATTTTTCGTGCTAAATGTCGTGCGCCATAACGAATATCATGGTTCTGATAAAAATGTGCTTTGGCTGCATCTGTGAGTTTGATACTGCGTTTTTGATGTTGTAGGCGTTGATTAAGTTTTTCCAGTTCAATCTCCACCAAACGGGGCAAGGCATCATCTTGAACGGGTTGATATTGCAGTACACGGTCAATACGGTTAATAAATTCAGGGTCGAATTTACGTTGCATGACTTTTTCAATAATGCTGCTGACCGGCACGCGTTTGAGACAAACCTTCTGTATTTTTTCGGGTAAAAAATTTAACTTATCTAGATATTGCTGTGCCGCTTGTGCACCGACATTGCTGGTCATAAAGATCATACAATTACGAAAGTCGATGGTTTTTGTACCTGAGGTTAGGGTTAATTTTCCGCTATCCAGCACATTCATTAAGCCGCGAAGCACTTCGGTTGACGCTTTTTCCAGTTCATCAAAAAGCACGATGCCCGGTCGGGTATGACTACCTGCAATGGCAACTTCATCAAATAAACTATGGCCTTCTTTAGAACCGACATAGCCCGGAGGCGCGCCAGTAATGGCAGCCGCATAATGTTCCTGTGCGAGCGTGTTCATATCAATACGGCAAAAGGCATCAGGTCGGCCATAAATCACTTCACTGATTAAACGCACAGTTTCGGTTTTACCAACACCTGTCGGTCCAAGCATTAAGGTTACGGAGAGCGGTCGTTCAGGACTGGAAAAATCAGCCTTGACCACATGCAGCATTTTTTCAATTTCGTCTAATGCTGCTTCTTGTCCAATGATCCGTTGCTTTAGGTGTTGCATAACGTCATGCGGTTCAAAATGAAAACGCGGCTTACCCATCAAACGGTTTTTTTCAGCAGTGCTATGCGTCGAAGTTGTCGGGTGTACGACATGGATGGCGGGATTGGCGTTCGTCATGCATCATGTTCCTAAAGCGGGATGTTTTGAGCATAGCAAATTTAGAATTTTGCATTAATAGCTTTTAACAATCAGATCATTGCTATGAGCAACAATAAATTTGCGGGATTGCTTGAAAATGCAGATAAAAGCATCACATCATGTCAAAGAGCAATATCGAAGACGGAACAAGGCAAAAGTGAACGAAAACGCACGCGAACATATTGAAAAAATTCTGGCTAATATGACGACTCTACCCGGTGTTTACCGCATGCTGGGTAAAGACGGTGAGTTGCTGTATGTGGGTAAAGCAAAGAATTTAAAAAATCGTGTGTCGAGCTATTTTGTTAAAACCATTGAACATCCGAAAACACAGGCCTTAGTGGCACGAATCTACGACATTGAAACCTTGGTGGTGCGTTCTGAAACCGAAGCTTTATTGCTCGAACAAAACCTGATTAAGCTGCATCGTCCGCCCTATAACATCATGCTGCGTGACGACAAATCCTATGTCTATATTTTTATTTCAGCCGATAAACCCTATCCACGAATTGCCGCAGGGCGAGGCAAAGCGAAGCATCAGGCCGGTAAGTTTTTCGGGCCTTATCCGAGTGCTTATAACGCGCGTGATACTTTGGTGGTGCTGCAAAAACTGTTTAATGTGCGTCAGTGTGAAAATAGCTATTTTTCACAGCGCAAACGACCATGCCTGCAATACCAAATTAAACGTTGTTCCGCGCCTTGTGTGGGGTTGATCTCACCCGAAGATTATAAAGAAGATGTCAATAACTCGATTCGTTTCTTACAAGGCGACACCAAAGAGCTCAATCAAGAGTTAATTGGAAAAATGGAAGCTGCTGCCGAAGCTTTGGAGTTTGAAAAGGCGGTGTTTTATCGTGATCGTATGGCACTGCTGCGTGATGTACAAACCCAGCAAGCGATTTATAAAGTCAAAGGTGAGGCCGATATCATTGCCATTGCTTATCAAGCCGGTGTGACCTGTGTGCAGATTATGCATGTGCGCAATGGTAAAATGCTCGGCGGAAAGAGTTATTTTCCTGACATGTTGGGCGATGATTTGGGGCAAATGCTCTCAGATTTTATTGCCAATTTTTACTTTCAGGTGGCAGACGAAATCCCTGCGGAACTCATCATTAATGTCGATATTCCAGATCGTAAAGACATGGAAGATGCGTTGTACCAACACTTTGAAAAGCGGATTCAAATCAAACATAAAGTGCGTGAAACCCGTGCAGAGTGGCAAGAATTGGCACAGATGAATGTACAACATGCGATTAAAGGTAAATTGGCTGATCATTTTGAATTGAATGAGCGCTTTCATCAGTTAGAGCAAGTCGTTGGGCGGCCGATTGACAGTATTGAGTGTTTTGATATTTCTCATACCATGGGGGAGGCAACCATCGCGTCTTGTGTGGTCTTTGATGCGGGCGGCGCAAGAAAGCGTGACTATCGCCAATTTTCCATCAATGATATTACCGAAGGCGATGATTATGCTGCCATGCGTCAAGCGCTGACCCGCCGCTATAAAAAGCATATGCTGCCCGATTTGCTATTAATTGACGGGGGTAAAGGTCAATTACACATGGCGATGGAAGTCATGCAAGAACTTGAGCTCGATGCCTTTATGGTCGGGGTGTCCAAAGGTGAGGGGCGTAAACCGGGTCTGGAAACCTTGCACTTTACCGATGGTGAAAAAATCCAATTGCCCGAAGACCATAAAGCCCTGCATTTGATTCAACAGGTTCGTGATGAAGCCCACCGCTTTGCCATTACCAAACACCGAGCGAAAAGAGATAAAAAGCGCGGCTCATCGGTACTTGAGGTGATTCCGGGCTTAGGGCCAAAACGTCGTCGGGATCTGTTGACCCATTTTGGTGGCATTCAGGGGGTACTCAAAGCTTCGGAAAATGATTTAAAACTTGTACCGGGATTAGGCGATGTGATGGCGCGCACCATTTATAAAATCCTGCATGAATAGAGCGAACTAGCCCCAATCGATGACGCATCAAGTCTGAATTTGCCAAAATGCTCATTGACGCATGAGTCACTGATCATTCACATTATTTGATTTTTATACAATGATATAAAAATCAAAAATATGATCAGGGATGATGATGTCACTCGCACAGTTGTATCAACATATTGAACACAATGAATGGGTTGAGATTCCAGAAGGATGGTTGCAAGGAAGAACGATCTATGGCGGCTTAGTGGCTGGCATGATGATGCACAAAGCCGTTGCCACCATTGCCGATCCGCAGCGACGTTTACTCAGTTGTAATGTGACCTTTGTTGGGCCAGTACAATTGGCGCCCGTGCGTTTAAGTACTGAAATTTTAAGACAGGGCAAATCCGTCACCACCATCGAAGTTCGACTTTGGCAAGATGATGCCGTACAAAGCATTTTATTGGCGAGTTTTGGTGTTCCACGTGAATCAAGCATTGCCGTCAATCAGGAACGTCAAGCACCCGATTTCCCTGAAGTGAGCAGCTTAAAGATTGCCGAACATCATCCACTTGCACCCCAGTGCTTTCAGCAAATGGATTTGGCCTGGGTAGATGGGCAGTATCCGTTTACAGCAAGCAAAAAGCCTGACTTTAGTGGTTGGATGCGTTTTAATCCAGAACGCCATGATAACCGTAAGATGACCGTAGCCGATTTACTGGTCTCGATGGATATGTGGCCGCCCGGCGTGCTGCCTATGTACAAAACCATGGCACCTGCGAGTTCTTTAACATGGACATTAACCTATGTGCATCCCTTGCAATCAAGCTTGCATAATTGGTTTAAATATAAAGTATTTACCGATTATGCAGCGGATGGATACGCTACAGAATATGCTCATTTATGGGATGAAAATAACCAGTTGATAGCGATTGCGCGACAGACTGTTACGGTGTTTGCCTAGTGACACTGAGGGGCATTTCGTATAAAGTGAGTGCAACTAACGATGGATAAATCCTCAAATTATTTTGCATTTTCATCGTGCATGAGGGGAAAACTGGGGTGTCTATGACAACAGGTCGAATCCTGAATATTCCTAATATTTTAACATTGGCACGAATTGCTTTAATTCCTGTGTTTTTGTTGGTGGCGTACTGGCCACCTGCAATGGGCGTGGGTGAGCATGCTGCAAGCATGTCACGTCATATATTGCTGACTGCTATTTTTGTGATCGCAGCTGTCACTGACTGGTTTGATGGCTACCTTGCAAGAAGTTTAAATCAGACTTCAGCATTTGGACGTTTTCTCGATCCTGTTGCAGATAAACTGATGGTCGCAACTGCGTTGATCGTCTTGGTGCAATGGCAACCGACCATTTCGATGGCCTTTGCAGCGATTGTAATTATTTCACGTGAAATCACGGTGTCTGCCCTACGTGAGTGGATGGCTGAATTAGGCGCGCGTACCAGTGTTGCGGTTTCAACCGTTGGTAAATATAAAACAGCATTCCAGATGATTGCGATTTCAGTATTTTTGTTGAATTGGCCACCCCTAGAAATGTTGGCGTATGGATTGCTCTATACAGCCGTAGTTTTAACGTTATGGTCGATGTTTATTTATTTGAAAGCTGCATGGCCGTATTTAAAACAACCTTGATTTAAAAGTAAGTTACTAAAAGCTCCGTTATCGGGGCTTTTTTATTGCCGAGCTTTTAGAAAAAATTGAGGGTTTGTCTAGTTTGAACAGCGCTTCATTTGATTAGAGCTTGAAGTTAAATGTGAGATGTTAGTGCAAATTTTGGATAAAAAAATTCCCAGATTTTGGGGGAAATCTGGGAAGGAAAATCGGGGTTACTTATCGCTATTATGGAAGATGTTTCCATCTTCTTGATTGCTATTATAGGAAAGCAGATTTAGAAATACATGGAGTTTATTGTAGTGTAATGTTGTATTTTATTGAGAAATGTATCACAAATTTACATTAAGAATTTTTGATACAAATTGGCCGATAACTTTGGTAGGTTTTGTTTGGATTTAAACAATGAAAATCGATATATGTGATGATAAAAATACATTTAACATTATTTAAATAATAAATTCATTTATTTAAGTTTAAATAAAATTGATCAATGGATAAAAGATTTCCAGTAATGAAGGGGCACTTCCCAATTAAAGCTTACATAGACTTGATCTTTGTTTTGCAAAATAACAGCAGTGTTTCTATGTACGAAAAAGGGGCCTTTTTAGACTCCTTTTTGAAATTTGAAGCTACGCGCTTCGCTTGTCTTGCGTAATTTTTAGAGCAATAAAAAAGAATCCCCAAGATTAGAGATTCTTTTCAATTAAAGCCTACGAGCAGCATAGCTGCTTGTCTTGCGGCGTGGCAGTACTCCTAAGCACAAAAAAGGGGCCCCTTTGGACTCCTTCATGACATTTGAAGCTACGCGCTTCGCTTGTGTTGCGTAATTTTTAGAGCAATAAAAAAGAATCCCCAAGATTGGAGATTCTTTTCAATTAAAGCCTACGCACAGCATAGCTGCTTGTTTTGCGGCGTGGCGGAGCAGTGCTCCTAAGCACAAAAAAAAGGAGCCTTTTTAGACTCCTTTTTGAGATTTGAAGCTACGCGCTTCGCTTGTCTTGCGTAATTTTTAGAGCAGCGCTCTAAAAATTACTCAGGCTTTAGGCCTTCGGCTTTTTCTAAAGATTCATCATTGCTGAAGAATTTTTCACGTTGCTCTTCAAGGAACTTTTTCGCGTCAGCTTCAAACACGTTTAAACGTTTTTCATTGATCAACGTCGTTTGGTGTTTTAGCCATTCTTGCCAAGCTTGTTTAGATACCGTATCAAACAATTCTTGTCCCTTCGCACCCGGGAATGGTGCAAAGTCTAAACCTTCCATTTCAGCCTGATATTTACGGCAAAACACTTGTCGAGACATATCAATACTCCATTTAACTTGAAAAAGTTATGCGTAAAGTTTTTCTAAACGTGCGTGTGCGCGTTCAATTGCTGCTTCAACTTGAGCAGGTGCAGTACCACCAATGTGGTTACGTGCATTGACAGATGCTTCAAGTGTTAATGCTTTTTCGAAGACATCGGCCTGAATCAAGTCAGAGAACTGTTGAAGTTGCTCAAGGGTTAATTCTGAAAGATCTTTGCCTTCTTGAACACCGAGAGCAACTGCTTTACCCACAATCTCATGTGCATCACGGAATGCCACGCCATTTTTAACGAGGTAGTCGGCAAGGTCAGTTGCAGTTGAGAAGCCACGTAGCGCTGCTTCACGCATGATGTCAATGTTTGGCACTAGTGCAGGGATCATGTCGGCAAATGCCATGAGTGAGCCACGAACAGTATCGATTGCATCGAATAGTGGTTCTTTATCTTCTTGGTTGTCTTTGTTGTATGCCAATGGTTGACCTTTCATCAGGGTCAATAGGCTCATCAAGTCACCATATACACGGCCAGTTTTACCACGGATCAACTCAGGAACGTCTGGGTTTTTCTTTTGCGGCATGATTGAAGAGCCAGTGCAGAAACGGTCAGGGATGTTCACAAATTTGAACTGAGCCGATGTCCAAAGAATCATTTCTTCTGACATACGTGATAAATGCATCATGATCAGCGATGCTGCAGCATTGAATTCAATACCAAAATCACGATCAGACACGGCGTCCAATGAATTTTCACAGACAGCTTCGAAACCTAAGAGTTCTGCTGTATACGCACGTTCGATTGGATAGGTTGTACCTGCAAGTGCAGCAGAGCCTAAAGGTAGGCGATTTACACGTTTACGGCAGTCAATTAAACGTTCTGAGTCACGTACCAGCATTTCAAACCATGCCATTAAATGGTGACCAAAAGTCACTGGCTGTGCAGTTTGTAAATGCGTGAAGCCCGGCATGATGGTATTGGTATTTTTCGCCGCTAAGCCTAGGATGCCTTTTTGTAATTTTTTCAATAATTCTAAAATCGCATCGATTTCGTCGCGAACATACAGACGGATATCGGTTGCAACTTGGTCATTACGGCTACGACCGGTGTGTAGTTTTTTACCTGTAATACCGATACGTTGAGTCAAGCGTGACTCAATATTCATGTGCACATCTTCTAGGTCAATGCGCCATTCGAAGTTACCCGCTTCAATTTCTGCTTTAATGGTGTTTAAGCCATTAATAATATCGTCACGCTCTTGTTCAGTTAGAACGCCAACTTTTGCAAGCATGGTTGCATGTGCAATTGAACCTGCAATATCTTGTTTATAAAAGCGTTGGTCAAACTGTACAGATGCTGTAAATTCAGCAACAAAAGCGTCAGTAGCTTCGGAAAAACGACCGCCCCACATGCCTGAAGTTTGGGCTTGTGACGGATTTGAGGAATTAGAAGATGTGGTCATGTCGGCTCAATAAGATAAAAAGCATAGAACTGAGCAAGAGTATAGCAAATTCGAACCCAGTTGCCGAAGGGCAAGTTGATCAAACTTTTAGACAGGGTTTAGGTCTATGACAATTTCTGTATTTTCAGGAAAAATGGGCCGTTGGCACTATCTGTGGGAGCTGTTTCTTGCGGGCAATATTGTGGCTTTGGTTTTGGTCTTGGCCCAAGCTCAATCGTGGCAAGCCTTAAGTGTTTCCAGTGTCATGCAGCATGTGTTGTTTATTAACTGGATATTATTGGCATTTGCAGCATTTTCAGAGCTTTTGCAGAGCAAGACGCGTGGTTTAAGCATGAAAATGCTCATGTTTAGCGGGTTTGTTTTATTGCAAGCTTTGGTGTTATTCACCACCATAACTTTAAATGTTTTGATCTATTTTGGTGAAAATTTCAGTTTAGCTGGTTTGAGTGCAGACGTTTTAACTGCTGGTGTGGTTTTAAATCTGAGCTATGGGGTATTACTTGGGGCATTTTGTTTTCGATATTTATATTTAAGAGAACAGTGGGGTCGACAACATCATAGTGAATTAAACTCACGCATTCAGGCTATGCAAGCTCGGATTCATCCACATTTTTTATTTAATAGCTTAAACAATGTGATTAGCTTGATTGCGATTGACCCAGATAAAGCGGAGCAAATGCTACTGAATTTATCTCGATTATTCCGTGCAAGTTTTCAAGAATTGAAGTTGGTAAGTCTCAAAGATGAGATCGATCTGTGTCAGCGTTATTTGGCCATTGAACAAATGCGTTTAGGTGATCGGCTTAAGGTGGAGTGGAAACTAGAAGGTACTGAACAATACGCTCAAGTACAAATTCCACTATTAACTTTACAACCTTTATTAGAAAATAGTATTTTTCATGGAGTTGAAAAGATTTTGACAAAGAGTACGATAAATATATTGATTGAAATATTACAAAATCAAATTAATATCGTTATTACAAATCCCTATACACAGGATACAATTAAATTACGTCAGGGGAATGGTATTGCCATCGAAAACGTGAAACAGAGACTTGAGGCATATTATGGTCAGCATGTCACTTTTCAAACCTACGCAGGCGAGGGGATGTATACGACTGTGGTGCAATATCAATATAAATAGAAATCTCAGTTGACCAATAAAAATAAATGACGTTAACGAGATAAGGAGGAGAAATGGACATCCTAATCTGTGATGATGAGCCTCTAGCAGTAGAGCGATTGTCACGTTTAGTCACTCAACTTGGACATCAAGTGGTTGCGAAAGCTTCACATGGTCAACAAGCGATTGACTTGGCTCAAAGCCTCGAGCCTGATGTCATCTTACTAGATATACAAATGCCTGAAATGGATGGGTTGACTTGCGCGAAATTGTTGCGTGAATTAGACCCCATGCCCGCTATTATTTTTTGCACTGCATATGATCATCATGCACTTGATGCATTTAAATCGAATGCAGAGGGATATTTACTAAAACCAGTTATGCAACAGGAATTGCAGCAGGTTTTAGATCATTTAACTAAATTAACCCAAGCTCAATTGAGCACGATAAAACAAAAAGAAAATATGGACGAAATTAAAATCAGCCGCCATCAAATCGCGGCAAAGACTTATCGTGGTGTAGAACTGGTCCCTGTGGAAAATATTTATTATTTTCTTGCAGATCAGAAATATGTCACTGTTCGGCATAAAAATGGCAATGTACTTATTGATGAAACGCTGAAGGATTTAGAGCATGAATTTGGTGATCGCTTTATACGCATTCATCGCAATGCCTTGGTGTCTGTGAGCTTTTTAGATGGTTTGGAAGTCGTAAGCTCAGGGCAATATCAGGTGCGTTGTCGAGATTTAGAAGAGCGTTTGGCGGTCAGCCGTCGACATTTACCAAATTTACGTGAGCGAATACAAAAATTATAGGGCAAGGGTCAAAGCACATTGCGAATTAAGCTTGCATTTTCAACTGAGCAAGTTAAGTTTAGAATAATAGCCCTATAGACTGTATTTTAAAATTTATGAATATCCTTAAGATCGCAACTCGACAAAGCCCGCTTGCACTTTGGCAGGCGGAACATATTCGTGCACGCTTAGAAGCACTTCATGCAAATTTGAAAGTTGAGTTGGTGACCTTTGTGACCCAAGGTGACAAGATTCTAGATACCCCTTTAGCCAAAATTGGGGGAAAAGGATTATTTGTAAAAGAATTAGAAGCGGCGTTGTTGGATGGTCGTGCAGACTTGGCAGTTCATTCGATGAAAGATGTGCCAATGGCTTTGCCTGAAGGTTTAAGCTTGGCCGTGATTTGTGAGCGTGAAGACCCATTAGATGCTTTCGTTTCAAATACTTATAACAGTTTTGATGATTTACCCCAGGGTGCGAAGGTGGGGACGTCGAGCTTGCGCCGCAAATGCCAAATTTTAAAACAACGTCCAGACCTTGAAATTATTGATCTGCGTGGCAATGTGGGTACGCGTTTATCTAAACTCGATGCGGGTAACTATGATGCGATTATTTTGGCGAGTGCAGGGCTGAAGCGTTTGGGCTTAGCAGAGCGTATTCGTCATACTCTTGAGCCTGTTGTGAGTTTACCTGCAGTTGGACAAGGTGCATTGGGCCTAGAATGTCGTAGCCAAGATCAAGCTGTATTGGATTTAATTTTGCCCTTAATGCATGCAGAGACCAATTCTTGTGTACGTGCAGAACGTGCTTTTAATGCATATCTAGAAGGTGGCTGCCAAGTACCGATTGCAGGTTATGCAACCTTAGAAAATGGTCAGATTCATTTGGAAGGTCGAGTCGGTAGTGTTGACGGTCAAACCTTGTTGAAAGCACAGCAAGTAGGTCTTCCCGAACAGGCTGAACAGCTCGGTGTCAAATTGGCCCAAGACTTGTTAGCCCAAGGTGCCGGTGAAATTTTAAAGGCACTGTATTAATACATGCTTTTTATCAATACACGTCCGACAGATCGTGCAGCGCAGCTTAGCTTGACGCTGCGCTCTGCGGGTGTTGCTGTGGCTGAGCTTCCATTACTTGAGCTTAAGCCGCGGGCATGGTCAGAAGCATTGGCAGTGTGCTATGCCCAGTTGAGTGCTGCGGATGTATTGGTTGTGGTGAGCCCCTCTGCGGTCACCTTTGGTATGCAAGGTTTGCGTAAGGCAGGCATTTCACTTGAGCAGCTCGAACATATTCAATGGGTTGCAGTTGGTGACGCAACCGCAGCAAAACTGGCTGATTATGGCATTCACAGTGTCGTACCGCAGGTGGAAACCTCGGAGGGAATGCTCACTTTAAGCCATTTAGAACAATTGGAGGCCGGGGCTTGCGTTGCATTTTGGCGCGGTGAAGGTGGTCGTCAATTTATGATGCAGCAGTTGCTAGCACGTGGCATTCAGATTCTTAATTTTGTGCTATACGAACGCCATCTACCGGAAGAGACCACTCAAAAAGTAAAAACACTCATTTCTGAACATCAGTTGTCATCTCCGTATTGTATGTTGATCACCAGTGAGGCCAGTTGGCTCAATTGGCTTGACCTGATTCAGTCGCATTTATCAGTACTGCGCCATGCACATTTTTTAGTTTTAGGTGTAAGGTTGTTCGAGCTACTTGAGCAAAGTCGTATAACACTGAACAAAGATTTTAAAATTATTCAACTCGAAGATTTAAACGCGACACACATATTGCAGCATGTGCAAGTCGTGCAGGGAAATACATGAAGAAGTTGTTTGTCGTTGTGGTCATTGTCGCCGTACTTTGGTTGGCTAAACTCAGTTTTGACCTATTTCAAGTCAATGCTCAACAAACCGAACTGATGCAACAGCAAACTTTATTGCAACAGCGCAATGCAGGTTTGAATGATCAGGTCGTGGCTTTGAAACGTCAGTTGAGCGGCACAACGACCGAGATGGCGGCTGCAACGACATCGAATACTTCGATTGCTGCTGAGGCAACCCATAGCATTGAGCCAATGATGGTTGTGGGCCAGCAACTTGATTTGGTTGAATTTGCCATGCAGCAACAACAATTTGCTGTCGCTTTGGAAAAATTAAACCAATTAGACCAACAATTAGATCAGTTGAGCTTGGCACCTGCACTTCGCATGAGTTTGCATCAGGTGATTCAAAAAGATCGTGAGACCTTAAAGCAATATGTGACAGAGCGTCAGTTGCAATCTGATAAAGTGAAAAATACCCTGCAATCGATCGATCAATTGTTAGAAAAAGAAATATTAAAGCCCTATAGTTCTAAAGAGCAGCAAAAGGGTCTTTCTTTTTGGCAAAAATGGATTCAAGTCGAATCGGTCGAGCAACCGAGTCCCGTATTAATGCAGCGTAGCTTGGTATTAAAAGAAATGCAGTTACGTTTAATTTTGGCTCAGCAAGTTTTAAATCAAGGACAATATCCTCAATTTCAACAAGAAATCACTGAAATTATGCAAATTATGCAGCAATTGCCAGATGCTTCATTAAAACCGATACGCCAACGTCTAGAACAATTAAAGGACATTCCGGTTATTTCTGTACCGCTATTAAATACTCGGGCACTCATAGGATAATCGACTATGAAACATATTTTATTGGCCTATTTATTTATTAGCTTATTGGTTGTTGCCATTATTAGTTTGCTGAGTTTTGGACATGGTGCAGGCTATGTCTATTTATACTGGCGTGAATGGCAAGTTCAATCCAATATTTGGTTTTTAGCATTATTGCTGGCACTACTGAGTTTGTTCGTGCAAATGCTTTGGTATGCGGTTAAACGCTATTTAAGTCGAGAGCAGCGTAAATCTGAAACAGTCTTTAGTTTTAATAAACTGCATCCCTATGAACAATTGGCTGTCATTTGGCTTTTAAATGCTGCGCAAGATCAAAAAAACTTTATTCAGCAAGCTTTTACTGAGTCTGGATTATTAAAAGGGGTGATTGATGCGCGTTTATATTGGATTCAGCAACAATATGAAACAGCATTAAATGCATTAACTCAGACCAATCCAATGGCTTTTGAACTCGCAGAATTGCAACGGATTGAAATTTATTTATCCCAACAAGAGGGTGAAAAGGCTTTAACGCATCTCGAATTTTTGAATCAACATGAATTATCGCCATGGTTGCAAAAAGTCAGCACTGCCTATGAGCAGCGTTTAACCACGCTATGGGGCATGTTTGCGTTGCAGTTTCCTTGGTTGTATTTGCGTTCGACACGTTATGGACATTTAGATGAGCTGACAAAACAAGCTTGGTTGGAGCAATTATTATCTGCATTTGATCAAGCTGATGTCGATGACTTACAGCATTTAAAGCAGCGTTATTTGGATTTGCAAGATCAAATAACAGAGCGTAAATATGCGGTCAAAGTGTTGTGGTTAAAAGTCTTGTCTCGTATGCCAGAGATGAGTCAGGAACATGAGCAATTGGCTATTCATTTACTGGAACAGCAATTTAACAAAGAAGTGTTCTTTTTGTGGTTCCAGCAAAAAATGCTGAAGCAAAACCCTGACTATGTGGCTGTAGAACAGCAGATTCAACGTTGGGAAGAAAAGTATCCTGCGCTGCCTGTTTTTAGTTTTGCAAAATGGAATATTTACCAAGCGACAGCACGCCAAGCTGAAGCAGATGCATTGTTAGAATTATATCCAGATGATGTATTAATGAGTTATTTACGCATCAAGTCAGCTTTAAATCAGCAGGATGAATTGATCAAACAATTAAATTTAGTATTTGAAAATAATGCCAATTTTATGGAAATTCGAATATAAGGATATTATATGCAAGAAGATTTAGCTCAATATTCATTGATTCATACTCAACACGTAGCTTGGGGGGGCGAATTCAAACATGAGGTGCGACAGTTTCAAAAGCCTTATGATAATCAACAAGCTGAGCAAATTTCTCTAATGGTGTAAGCCAATCTAACGCTTTTCTAGGGCGAGTATTCAGTGACATGGCAACTTGATTTAAATAATGCTGATCTACCTGGTTTAAATCAATCCCTTTAGGTAAATATTGCCTAATTAAACCATTCATATTTTCGCATGTGCCTTTCTGCCATGGCGAATGTGGGTCACAGAAATATACATCTATGCCTAAATCTTCTTCGAGGATTTTATGTTCTGACATCTCACGTCCACGGTCATAGGTCAATGTTTTACGCAGTTCTGCGGGTAAATATTTCAGAGCTTCAGTTAAAGCCTTGCGCACTGATTCTGCCTTTGCATCAGGTAATGTTGCCAAGATACAGAGCCGTGTATTTCGTTCAATAAGTGTTGCTATCGAACTTTTATTGTCTTTACCTTTAATTAAATCGGCTTCCCAATGACCCGGTATTTTTCTTTCTTGAACTTCGGTTGGGCGCTCATGAATAGTTTTAATATCCTGTAATATAGAATCTTTTTTAGGTTCACCGTTAGCTTTTCGCTTTTTATTTTCATGACGCAGACAGGATAGTAAGTCTTTTTTCAGCTCACCCTTTGGTAATGCTCGTATCGTTGAATAAATCGTTGTATGGCTTACATTCATTGTTTGATCCAAATCAGGAAATCTCTTTAAACGCTTTGCTATTTGCTGAGGAGACCATAAACAACGGATCGCTTCAACAATAAATTTCCAGAGGATTGAATCGATTTTGAGTTTTCTGTGACCACGTCTACGTCTAGCGAAGGTGTTATCAGAAGCATATTGAGCTTGATAAACGTCATTGATGCTATTTCTTTTAAGCTCACGATAGATCGTACTAGGATGTCTTTTAATGAGTTCAGCAAATTTTCTGGGTGAAAAGCCTTCTTTTCTTGACTCAAGCATTAATGCAGTACGATCTTCAAAGTTAAGATGATGGTATGACAATTTTATATACTCCATAAACCCTTTAAATTAATTAGGTGGTTTATGTCGCACTTCAAGTTTTACTCTGCCAGTTATATATTATGGAGTGAACAGCAACAAAAAATCGTTGCAACAGGCGATGCGGTTATTGTGTGCGTGGATAAAATGACCCTGCAAAAAACCTCTATTCCAGAAAATATTAAAACCAAAATAAAAGCCTTAGAAAATTCAGTGGGAAATAATATTTAAATACAATTTAACTTTATATATTTTAAGGAGTCGTGTTAAAATATTGTAGTAAAATGAAAATTATTTATTGAATAAAAATTTTATTATAATATTATGAGCGAGTTTTCATAAGCATTATTAAAATGAAATTTCGGAGTTAAAGATTATGCCTGATATTAGTAATTTATCAGTTGAAGAGTTAAAGAAGCTTCAAGTAGAAGCTGAAGCACTGATTGCATCTAAAAAAGATCAAGCGATTGAAGATGCGTATAACCGTATTGTTGAAATTGCAGAAAATTTAGATTTAAGCGTTGAACAAATTCTTGAATTTGGTTTAAGCAAACGTAAAAAATCAACGCGTAAAGCGGTTGAGCCACGTTACCGTAGCAAAACCAATGCAGATGACACGTGGACTGGTCGTGGTAAACAACCACGTTGGTTAGTGGCTGAGTTAGAAAAAGGCGCGAAACTAGAAGACTTCTTAATTTAAGAACAATTCATGAAATCGTCATATCCTGAGTTCAGGATAATTAAACCAGGCAAATGCCTGGTTTTTTTATCTCTTTGAATTGGCTATGCAGAAAAAGTATGCATAATGTGTCTATAAAGAAAAATGTTTAAATGATGGAAAAAAATTGATGGATCGGTTGTGGTGGGATGATCAATAAAACTAATAATATTCGGTGGCTCATTTTTGCTGCGATCAGTTTTTTAATTTTCGTTATGCTGCAAGTGCCAGCAGCGTGGCTCATTACAAAGTTTTATAAAAATAACCAAATGCTACATAACGTCAGTGGCAATATTTGGCATGGGCAAGCAGATTGGACACGAGGAAATTTGAAAGGCTCGTTAAACTGGAACACACGCCCGTGGGACTTGATTTTATTACGCTTGGGTGCAAATGTTGAAATTCATAGTGGCAATACCAAACTGCAAGGTGTTATGGGGTATGGTTTTGGCAAAAGTATCAGCATCAAAAACTTAGAGGGTCAAATTGCCCCTGAAACTTTAAAAAGTTTTGCCGATTGGCAATGGCCAACGAATGCCATTCAATTAAAAGATGTGCAGTTTAAATATAAGCCACAACAGGGATTTAGTCAGTCATTAGGCGAGATGCAGTGGGCAGGTGGGGATTTATCCTTTAGCTTTGCACAGCGTCAAGAGTCAATGAATGTGCCTGCCATGTTAGCTCAATTAAAAGATGATAATGGCAAATTGTCGATTGATGTTCGAGATCAACGCGAACAAAAGATGATGAATTTATCACTTGAGCCAGACCTCATGTTGGATGTGCAATTAACCCAGCGCTTTTTGATGAATGTTGCTTCCTATGAAGGTAAGGCAGGATTAGATACGTATGTGATTAGTTCGCGTCAACCTCTATTGAGTGGGGTGAACTGATGGCTGACTATTTCGAAAAAATCCGCGAGATCAATTGGAAGCAAACAGATCGACTTGCACCTGTGGTCTTGGCTTTAATAATTTTGTACCTGTGCTGGAAGTTAGCCGCTTTATTTTGGTTATTGATTGCACCGCCACAAGCCATGCAGTTAGACCGAGTTGAATTGGGTTCACAGCAAACGCAAGTTCCTAATATTAGCTCTTTTGCCTTGTTTCAGGAAAACCGCAGTTCAGCAGCTGACGCGCAGTTAAATATGGTGTTACAAGGTGTGGTGGTTGGACAGCCAAGTCGCTACTCGTCGGCAGTGATTAAGGTCAATGAGAGTTCAGATCGCTACTTGGTTGGAGAAACCATTCAAGGTTCATCATATCAACTGGCTGAAGTTTATTGGGATAAGGTGATTTTAACGCAGGGTAATGGTGCACGGCGTGAATTAGCGTTCCAAGGTATTGAAAACGGATTAGATCAACCGATTGTCCCTACAGCCAATGCAACATCAGGCGGATCTTTGCAAAATAACAGCATGCAAAATGCAGCTAATCCTGCAAATTCAGGGCAAGGCACGACGCAGTCCGCGATTGGTCAGGCCGTACAACGCATGACAGAAAATCGTGAGCAATATCTGCAGGAAATGGGGGTGAATCCATCAGGTAATGGTGGGTTTGAGATTTCAAATCGAACACCTGCTGCCTTGAGAAATAAATTGGGTTTGCAACCGGGTGACCGCATTATGTCTTTAAATGGGCAGGCAGTCGGTGCAGGACAATCTGAGGCGCAATTATTAGAACAAGCCCGCCGTGAAGGGCAGGTGAAACTTGAAGTCAAACGTGGTGATCAAGTGATGACCATACAACAGGATTTTTAGTGATGTTTCATCACTTTATAGGGTTAGGAAACACAGGCGTATATGGCTTTATTTAATAATAACCGTTCAACTTTAGCTGCCTATGCCATGGTGCCCTTGGTTGCTATGGTCAGCACAGCAAGTTATGCACAAACATGGAAAATCAATTTACGTGATGCAGATCTTACGGCATTCATTAATGAAGTCGCAGATATCACGGGGAAAAATTTTGCAGTTGACCCACGGGTACGAGGAAATGTAACGGTTATTTCCAATAAGCCTTTAAATAAAAATGAAGTCTATGACCTGTTTCTCGGTGTATTGAATGTCAATGGCGTGGTGGCGATTCCATCGGGCAACACCATTAAACTGGTTCCAGACAGTAATGTAAAAAGCTCGGGCATTCCTTATGATGCGCGCCACCGTGCGTCTGGAGACCAAATTGTCACCCGAGTAATTTGGCTTGATAACACCAATGCCAACGACTTAATTCCAGCCCTACGTCCACTGATGCCGCAATTTGCACATTTGTCAGCAGTGGCGGGGACCAATGCGCTGATCGTCTCAGACCGTGCTAGTAATATTTACCAGCTCGAAACGATTATTCGTAATTTAGATGGAACGGGTCAAAATGATATCGAAGCCGTGACGCTGCAATCGAGTCAGGCCGAAGAAATGATTGGGCTGTTAGAGTCGATGAGTTCGACCGGCGCATCAAAAGACCCGAAAGGTTCACGAATTCGTATTATTGCGGACAATCGAACCAATCGTATTATCATTAAAGGTGATACAGCGACACGTAAGCGTATTCGTAAGATTATTGAGACCTTAGATGTGCCTGCTGCAGATCGATTGGGTGGATTGAAAGTTTTTCGTCTAAAGTATGCAAGTGCCAAAAACTTGTCAGAAATCTTACAAGGCTTGGTCACAGGGCAGGCCGTTTCGAGTACAAATTCATCGAATAGCTCAAATAGCAGCACGATGAACAGTTTAATGAATGATAGTAACAGTTCGAATTCACAGTCATTCAGTTCACAAAATAACACCAGTTCAGGTATTAACCTCAACAGTAATAACTCTTCCAATAATACGCAAAACGGTATCTCAAGCTTTAATGCCAATGGCGTGAGTATTATTGCTGATGCCACACAAAATGCACTGATTGTGAAAGCAGATCCGCAGCTCATGCGTGAAATTGAATCTGCGATTCAGCAGCTCGATATTCGTCGTCAGCAAGTGCTGATTGAAGCGGCGATTATTGAAGTCGAAGGCACGGATACCGATCAGCTCGGTGTGCAATGGGCGTTGGGTGATATCAGTAGTGGTATCGGCTTAATTAACTTTGATAACTTTGGTTCTAGTTTAAAGAATATTGCCGCAGGTTATTTAACTGGTGGCGCTGCGGGTGCAGGTAGCGCGGTGAGTGCGGGTACTTCTTTGGTCCTTGGTGACTATCGTGAAGGTAGTGATGGTTCACGCAAACTCTATGGTGCGATGGTTCAGGCCCTAAAAGAAAAAACCAAATCCAATTTATTATCTACACCGTCTATTGTGACGATGGATAACGAAGAAGCCTATATTGTGGTGGGTGAGAACGTTCCATTTGTGACAGGCTCGGTCACCACCAATGGTGGTACAGCCAATCCATATACATCGATTGAGCGTAAAGATGTCGGTGTTACTTTGAAAGTTGTGCCGCATATTGGCGACGGCGGTTCGGTGCGTTTAGAGGTCGAGCAAGAAGTTTCTGATGTAAAAGACAATAAAGGCCAAGCGTCGGATTTGGTTACGACTAAACGCGCGATCAAAACCTCGATCTTGGCAGAGCATGGTCAAACAATTGTGTTGGGTGGTTTGATCTCGGACAATACATTGCATGGACGTCAATCGGTTCCGGGGTTGGGGGCTATTCCTGTACTCGGCAAACTCTTTAGCTCGGAAGGAAAATCCAACAGTAAACGTAATTTGCTGATCTTTATTCATCCGACTATTGTTGGAAATTCTGCTGATGTGAAGAAAATGTCTCAGCAGCGCTACAGTCAGCTCTATAGTCTGCAACTGGCACTGGATAATGACGGTAATTTTGCGAAATTACCTGAAAATGTTGATGATGTGTATCAGCAGCGCATACCTGTTTCAAAGGGTATAGCACCAGCCCCTGTGTATAAGACGGTACCCACAGCACCACAAACGACACAGCCAGCGGCAGTGGTCTCCACGCCAGTCGCTATTGAGCCTGCAGTAAAGCGCCAAACCATTACTGTACCAAATGGCAAAGTAGCGGGCACGCCTTAGGTGAGACAGCAGGGTGGTTTAGCTTTAAAACCACAGCATGCTATGATGAAAAAAACGAGCAATAGAGAATTAACTTCATGACTTGGAAAATTCAAGCAATTTCTGGTGATTTAACAGGACAAGAAATTAGTATTGAGCGAGATATGTTGGTGGGGCGTCATCAACAAGCAGATATTGTTTTACAAGAATCTGATGTATCGCGTAAACATGCTGCCTTTGTACTGAAAGATCAGGCACTCTGGTTGCAAGATCTCAATTCATCTAATGGGACGTTTATTAATGATGTCCGTTTGACTGGTGAATCACTTTTAAAAGAAGGTGATATTGTACAGTTTGCCAGTGTGAAGTTTAGTTTATTGGCTCCAGCTAAAGCTGTTCAGATTCCAGCGGATATCGAACAAAGCGTTGAAGCATTGCAAACAGAAGAAATTACACCTGTTCAGCAGCCGTCTGAAGCTGTTGCAGTTTCTGAAAATGTGGCACAAGAGCCTGTAGTAAATGCGTCTGAGACTGTGACACAAGAGCCTATCGTTAAAACTGCAGCACAACAAATGAATGATCAAGGTATGCCAGAGTTGAAAGAGCGTGATGGTTCAGTTCAATTGACTCGTGATGGTATGCCGACCAATGTGGGTGTGCCTAAACCTGCGCCAATTCCTGAGGGAATTGACATTACTGCTGCTCCGAAAAATGAGGCATGTGATGTAGAAATTCCAGCGACATGTGTAGAGCAAGAACGTGAAGCACAAAAAAATGCCTCTGTGGGCTTAATCTCAGTCATTGTTTTAATCATTCTTGCAATTATTGCATGGGTGTTGTTTAAATAAACCGAGACATTCCTCGAAAGGCATGCATGGGCATGCCTTTTTTATGGGGAAAATTTACAAAAAAATAGAGGGACATTATGTTTGAAGTTCGTTTAGCAGAACGCCAAATGATTTTATTTGATCTGGATGGAACGCTAGTCGATTCAGCATCTGACTTACATCGTGCGATGAATATGAGTCTAAATACGTTGCAATTACCTTTGGTCACAGAAGAGCAAGTACGAAACTGGATTGGGAAAGGGACTTCATTATTTTGTCATAGCGTACTTGAATATTTGACCGGGAAAGTGGATGCCGCACAGCACCACCTTTTATTGGAAACTTTTCTAAAGATTTACAATGCAGATCCTTGTGTCTTGACGCAGCCCTTTGACGGCATTCTAGCGTTCTTGGATTGGGCAAAAGCAGAAGAGAAAATTCTGATTTGTGTGACCAATAAACCAGAGCAACCTGCACGCAGTATTGTGCAGGCACTAGGTATGCATGAATACTTTGATGATGTGATTGGCGGAGATCGTTTTGAAGAGCGTAAACCACATCCCAAGCAGCTAGAGTATTGTGCGGAGCATTATGCCTTGCCGAAACAGCAAATTTTGATGGTGGGTGATTCTGTCAATGATGTAGAGGCAGCACGTCGTGCGGGTATTGATTGTATTGTGGTTAGCTATGGCTATAATCATGGTGAAAATATTCGAGATTGTCAGCCGCAGCATGTGGTCGATAACTTAAAAGAATTATTGGGTTGAAATAAGTAGGGTTAAGGAAGTGAAAATGAGCAAGTGTGTAGGTTTTCGATGGCGTCACTCAATCAGCATGAGAAGAAATTAACTGAAATTGACCACGCGAAATATAGAGAAACCGAGATGACTACACAAACTCAATTTGAACAACTCAAAGCTGCTGGATATAACTTGATTCCAGTCTATCGTCAGCGCTTGGCAGATACAGAAACTCCGCTGTCTGTCTTTGCGCGATTAAAACAACATAAACAAGCCTATTTATTTGAATCTGTAGAGGGTGGCGAAAACTGGGCGCGTTACTCAATAATTGGTTTGGGTGAGTCAACCGTATTTTCGTGTAATGAAGGGCAGTTGACCGTTCAGCATGTTGATGGCTCGATTGAAAAACAACAATGCACTGACCCATTTCAATACATCCGTGACTTCCAAGCACAATATAAGGTGCCTACACAGCAAGATTTGCCTGCATTACCAAGCTTTACCGGCGGATTGGTTGGATACTTTGGTTATGACGCTGTGCGTTATATCGAACCGAAGCTCAATAATGTGCCAGAAGCTGACCCAGTCGGGATTCCAGATATTTGGATGATGCTGTCTAAAACCGTCATCGTCTTTGATAACCTCAAAGATACCTTATTCTTAATTGTGCATGCCGATGTAAATGATGCTGAGGCCTATACCCAAGCGCAGCAACAATTGGATGAGCTAGAAGAACTTTTGGCAACCCCAATTGCACTCAAAGCAAATAAGCATACTGCACCACAGTTTGAATCCATCACTGGGCACGACAACTTTATTGACTCTATTGCAAAAGTAAAAGAGTACATTAAAGCCGGTGATGTGATGCAGGTTGTGCCGGGCCATCGTATGGTATCCGATTTTGATGGTGAGCCTTTGCAGGTCTATCGTGCACTACGTCACCTCAATCCATCTCCATATTTGTTCTTGGTGCAAGGGCAAACACTTGAGAATGACATTCCCTTTCATATCGTCGGTTCATCACCTGAAATTTTGTCCCGCCTAGAAAATGGTGTAGCAACAGTTCGTCCTTTGGCGGGCACGCGACCACGGGGTAAAACCAAAGAAGAAGATTTAGCACTTGAAAAAGATTTGCTATCTGATGAAAAAGAAATTGCAGAGCATTTGATGTTGATCGATTTGGGTCGAAATGATGTTGGACGTGTTTCTAAAATCGGTAAAGTTCACGTGACTGATCAAATGGTGATCGAACGTTATTCGCATGTCATGCACATTGTGTCAAATGTACAAGGTGAAGTACGTGATGATGTCGATGCTTTGGATGTTTTTAAGGCAACATTCCCTGCGGGTACGCTTTCAGGCGCACCAAAAATCCGCGCTATGGAAATTATTGACGAAGTTGAACCAGTAAAACGTGGAATTTTTGGTGGTGCTGTTGGTTATTTAGGCTGGCATGGGGAAATGGACATGTCGATTGCGATTCGTACCTGTGTAATTCGAGAAAATAAGGTCTATGTTCAAGCTGGAGCAGGGGTAGTTTATGACTCAAATCCTGAATCAGAGTGGAATGAAACCCAAATAAAAGCTCGCGCAGTGATCAAAGCGGTTGAATTATCATCAAATGGATTGATTTTATGAGTTTTTCACGTTTTTTTTAGAAAAAACACTTGCAAGGATTTCAAGATTTGCTAAACTGCACACCGTTCCGATACGAAACGTACGAAACACTAAGAAACGCCGGCATAGCTCAGTTGGTAGAGCAACTGACTTGTAATCAGTAGGTCCACAGTTCGAATCCGTGTGCCGGCACCATCTTAGAAAGTTTGAGAGTGAGTAGAAAGAACGACACTGAAGTAAGTGTAAAATGGTGAGGTTCCCGAGCGGTCAAAGGGGGCGGACTGTAACTCCGCTACGAAAGTTTCGAAGGTTCGAATCCTTCCCTCACCACCAATTTTAAGACTTCAATAAGTGGTTTGTACCAACATCGTGCGGGAGTAGCTCAGTTGGTAGAGCGGTAGCCTTCCAAGCTACATGTCGCGAGTTCGACCCTCGTCTCCCGCTCCATATCTATTGAAGTGCTTATATTTGCTCTTATAGCTCAGTGGTAGAGCACTCCCTTGGTAAGGGAGAGGTCTCGAGTTCAAATCTCGATAAGAGCTCCAGATTTTACAGTTTAGCAACTTTAAATGTTGCACAAGATTCCAGAAGCAGGCTTTTTAGTCTGCTTTTCAAGTATTGGGTGTTTATTTTTTTAGGCGATATGTCGGAGCTGGGTTTTACTCAGAATTGTGTTCGACGTAAACGAGGAAGAAAAGCATGGCTAAGGCTAAGTTTGAACGTAATAAGCCACACGTTAACGTGGGCACAATCGGTCACGTTGACCATGGTAAAACGACTTTAACAGCTGCAATTGCAACTGTATGTGCAAAAAAATTCGGCGGTGAAGCGAAAGATTACGCTGCAATCGACTCTGCACCAGAAGAAAAAGCACGTGGTATTACAATTAATACTTCACACGTAGAATACGATTCTCCAATCCGTCACTACGCTCACGTAGACTGCCCAGGTCACGCCGATTATGTTAAAAACATGATTACTGGTGCTGCGCAAATGGATGGTGCGATCCTTGTATGTGCTGCGACTGATGGTCCAATGCCACAAACTCGTGAACACATCCTTCTTTCTCGTCAGGTAGGTGTACCTTACATCGTTGTATTCTTAAACAAATGCGACCTTGTGGATGATGAAGAACTTCTTGAATTAGTAGAAATGGAAGTTCGTGAACTTCTTTCTACTTATGACTTCCCAGGCGACGACACTCCAGTAATCCGTGGTTCTGCTCTTGCGGCGCTTAACGGTGAAGCTGGTCAATACGGCGAAGACGCTGTAGTTGCTCTTGTTGAAGCTCTTGACTCTTACATTCCAGAGCCAGAACGTGCTATCGACCTTGCATTCCTTATGCCAATCGAAGATGTATTCTCAATTTCAGGTCGTGGTACAGTAGTAACTGGCCGTGTTGAAACTGGTATCGTGAAAGTAGGCGAAGAAGTTGAAATCGTTGGTATTAAAGATACAGTTAAAACAACTGTAACTGGCGTAGAAATGTTCCGTAAACTTCTTGACGAAGGTCGTGCGGGCGAGAACTGTGGTGTTCTTCTACGTGGTACTAAACGTGAAGACGTTCAACGTGGTCAAGTACTTGCTAAACCAGGTACAATCAAACCGCATACTAAATTCGACGCAGAAGTATACGTACTTTCTAAAGACGAAGGTGGTCGTCATACTCCATTCCTTAACGGTTACCGTCCACAGTTCTACTTCCGTACAACTGACGTAACTGGTGCGATCGCGCTTAAAGAAGGCGTAGAAATGGTTATGCCTGGTGACAATGTAGAAATGTCAGTAGAATTAATCCACCCAATCGCAATGGACGCTGGCTTACGCTTCGCGATCCGTGAAGGTGGTCGTACAGTTGGTGCGGGTGTTGTTTCTAAAGTAACTGCATAATATAATACAGTTATCTTTGTACAGATCGAGAGTTTCGACTCTCGATTTGCTCTGCAGGTCAGTAGTTCAATTGGTAGAGCGTCGGTCTCCAAAACCGAATGTTGGGGGTTCGAGTCCCTCCTGGCCTGCCAAATTTTTTTAAAAAGAAGCTTGATGCTGGCTCAACTGGTCATATAATAAGTCGCGAATCCTACGACGAGTACAAAAATGTCGAATGATAAATCGCGTGACGCATTAAGCGACGCGCCAATTCCTCAAAGAAATAATCCTGCTGAAGTTGTTAATTCTGGTTCCCCTTTAGACTATGTTCTGTGGGTTATCGCGTTGATTTTACTCGGTAGTTCTATGATGGTGAATCAACATTTGCCAGCATACTGGGCACCAGCGAATGATGTCTGGGTCCGTGTTGGGGTAATTTTGGCTTGTATCATCGTGGCTTTAGGTTTATTATACGCCACCCATCAAGGCAAAGGCTTTGTTCGATTGTTGAAAGATGCTCGAATTGAGTTACGTCGAGTGACTTGGCCAACCAAGCAAGAGACCATGACCACATCTTGGCAGGTACTTGCGGTAGTCTTAGTGGCATCTATTTTATTATGGTGCTTTGACTATGCTTTGAGCTGGTTAATGAAGTTTATTATCGGGTAAGAGAGCTATGAAACGTTGGTACATTATTCATGCCTATTCAGGCTATGAAAAACAAGTGTTACGCTCACTTAATGATCGAATCCAGCGTAGCGCTGTAGCCGATAGCTTTGGTGAAGTCCTTGTCCCTACTGAAGAAGTAGTGGAAATGAAGGATGGTAAGAAACGTAAATCTGAGCGTAAATTCTTTCCAGGCTATGTATTAGTCGAGATGGAAATGAATGATGAAACTTGGCACATTGTTAAAGAATGTCCAAAAGTATTAGGTTTCATTGGTGGTACTGCAGAAAAACCTGCACCAATTACGCAAAAAGAAGCTGATGCGATTCTTGCACGTGTACGCAATACTGGCGAAGCACCTCGTCCTAAGACGATGTTTGAACCAGGTGAAGAATTACTCGTAATTGACGGTCCATTCACCGATTTTAAAGGCGTGGTGGAAGAAGTTCTATACGATAAGTCACGTTTAACGTTGACGATTAATGTATTTAATCGACCAACTCAGGTTGAGCTGGAATTTCGCCAAGTCGAAAAATCGGTTTAATTTAACTTGGTTGATAAACGCCCGATTTGTTATGAGTCGGGCATTGTTGTTGTAACGGTATCGTTACTTATATGTATGGGGAGCCTAGCGGCGTTAGTACCCAGAGGTAATTGAAATGGCTAAGAAGATTGACGGCTATATCAAGCTGCAAGTTCCAGCTGGTAAAGCAAATCCATCTCCACCGATTGGTCCTGCACTAGGTCAACGTGGTGTTAACATCATGGCATTCTGTAAAGAATTCAATGCTGCGACACAAAAAGTTGAAGCTGGTCTTCCAATTCCAGTAGTGATCACTGTGTACAACGACAAGTCGTTCACATTCATCATGAAAACTCCTCCTGCTGCGATTCTTCTTAAGAAAGCTGCGGGCATCCAAAAGGGTTCAGCTGTACCTAACAAAACTAAAGTTGGTAAGTTGACTCGCGCTCAATTAGAAGAAATTGCGACTACTAAAGAACCAGATCTTACTGGTGCTGATTTAGACGCACGTGTACGTACCATTGCTGGTTCTGCGCGTTCTATGGGCTTGGAAGTGGAGCTATAAGACATGGCTAAATTAACTAAACGTCAAAAAGCCATTGTTGCTGCTGTTGAAGCTAACAAAGTTTACACTTTGGAAGAAGCAGTTGCAGTTCTTAACGGCCTTCCAGCAGTAAAATTCAAAGAATCTTTGGATGTTGCTGTAAACCTAGGTGTTGATCCTCGTAAATCTGACCAAGTTGTTCGTGGCGCGACTACACTTCCTGCAGGTACTGGTAAAACTGTACGTGTAGCTGTGTTTGCTCAAGGCGCTGCTGCTGAAGCTGCTAAAGCTGAAGGCGCGGACGTTGTTGGTTTTGATGACCTTGCTGAAAGCATCCAAGCGGGTAACCTTGACTTTGATGTAGTAATTGCAGCTCCGGATGCAATGCGCGTTGTTGGTAAGTTAGGTACGATTCTTGGTCCACGTGGCTTAATGCCAAACCCTAAAGTGGGTACTGTAACTCCTGACGTAGCTTCTGCTGTTAAAAACGCGAAAGCTGGTCAAGCACGTTACCGTGTAGACAAAGCGGGTATTATCCACGCTGCGATCGGTCAAGTAGGTTTCACTGCTGAAGCTGTTCGTTCAAACGTTGAAGCTCTTGTAGCTGACCTTAAGAAAGCAAAACCTGCTACTTCTAAAGGTGTTTACATCCAAAAGATCACTTTAAGCTCAACTATGGGTCCTGGTCTTGTTGTTGATGTAGCAAACGTTTCTAAATAAGTTTCGACTTATTACAGAATTTTAAAGCCCTGAGTAAAAATCAAAGCGCTGCTTTGATTTTTACGCAAGAAAAGATATTTGCTTCACTCGAAGCATAGTTTCTCGTCTTGCGGGTCGGCAAAGCGGTACTTTGCTGATCGCCCCTCAGGCAAACTTTGAATTGATAAATTTAGATTTATCAGCGTCAAAGACCTCAGGCGAGGGGAGTTTTATGCTTTCTTCTTAATAGCCCAGCCTGAGTAGACGCGGTGGTGTGATTTGTTCCTCCTCCGCGTGTTGGTTCAGTGATGAGCTAACGAATTGGGAGTGCATCTGTATAGGTGCATAAATCACCGTTAGGAGGTTTTACAATGGCTCTTCTTATCGAAGGCAAAAAACAGATCGTAGCTGAAGTAACTGAAGTTGCTTCTACTGCGTATGCTGCTGTTGTTGCTGACTACCAAGGTTTAACTGTTGAGCAATTAACTGCTCTACGTGTTGAAGCTCGTAAACTAGGTGTTGCTACTCGTGTAGTTCGTAACACTTTGGCTAAACGTGCTCTTCAAGATACTCAATTCAATATCTTGAGCGACAACCTTGTTGGCCCAACAATCTTAGCTTTCTCAACTTCTGAAGACGACATGGGCGCAGCTGCTCGTTTGTTCGAAGAATTTGCTAAAACTAATAAAGCATTTGAACTTAAAGCTGCTGCATTTGACGGTAAAGTTTATCAAGGTGCTGAAGTTAGCGTTATCGCGAACCTTCCAAACCAAGAAAAAGCGCTTACTATGCTTGCAAACGTTCTTCAAGCTCCTATTTCGAAATTGGGTCGCCTTATTACTGCGCTCAAAGAGAAAAACGAGTCAGAAGCTGCTTAAGCTTAAATCAATTTACACACCATTCAATACCCATTTGGAGTTACTCTCATGGCTTTAACAAACGAAGAAATCTTAAACGCAGTTGCTGAAAAAACTGTTCTTGAACTTGTTGAACTTATTTCTGCTTTCGAAGAAAAATTCAACGTATCTGCTGCTGCTGTAGCAGTTGCTGCTGCTCCTGGCGCTGCTGGTGCTGCTGCTGAAGAACAATCAGAATTCAACGTTGAGTTGACTTCTTTCGGTGCTAACAAAGTTGCTGTAATTAAAGCAGTTCGTGAAGCTACTGGCCTTGGTCTTAAAGAAGCTAAAGATCTTGTTGAAAGCGCTCCTTCAGTTCTTAAAGAAGGCGTTTCTAAAGAAGAAGGCGAAGAACTTAAGAAAAAACTTGAAGAAGCTGGTGCTACAGTTACACTTAAGTAATCTTAAGGGGGGTCGATTTTTTTATAATCGGCTCCAAAAAATGGCTGATGGCCCTTGGGTCATCAGCCTTTTTGCGTTACAATAATCGGCTCGATTTTTGTTTGCATGATATAAAAATCATACAAATTAAAAATAATTTATAAAACCAAACGCTTACCAATATTTTTCAGTAAAAAAATATTGTTAAGCGTTTTAATACCACTAAAAATTGCAGCATTTGTGAAAGTGGTGGCCATATCGGCCTGCGTAATTCCTTCTAAGTTCGTTCTGCAGGCGGACTTAGTTTACTTTCCGAGGACTCCAGATGGCATACTCATATACCGAAAAGAAACGGATCCGTAAGAATTTTGGTAAATTGCCCAAGGTAATGGATGTTCCGTACTTGCTCGCGATTCAAGTCGACTCGTACCGAACTTTCCTTCAAGACGGCAAAACTCCAAAAAACCGCGAAGATATCGGTCTCCAAGCCGCATTTCGTTCAGTTTTTCCTATTGAAAGTTATTCTGGCAATGCTGCTTTAGAATTTGTTGAGTATAGTCTTGGTAAGCCTGAATTTGATGTGCGCGAATGTATTCTTCGTGGCTCAACTTATGCGGCGCCAATGCGTGTAAAAATTCGTCTGATCATTAAAGATCGCGAAACTAAAACAATCAAAGATGTGCGTGAGCAAGAAGTCTACATGGGTGAAATGCCACTTATGACAGACAATGGTACCTTTGTAATCAATGGTACTGAGCGTGTAATCGTATCTCAATTACACCGTTCACCAGGTGTATTCTTTGACCACGATAAAGGCAAAACTCACTCTAGCGGTAAAGTTCTTTATTCTGCTCGTATCATTCCTTACCGTGGTTCATGGCTAGACTTTGAATTCGATGCAAAAGATCTTGTATATGTTCGTATTGACCGTCGTCGTAAATTACTTGCGACTGTTGTGCTTCGTGCCTTGGGTTATAACAACGAACAAATCCTAGACATGTTCTACGAAAAAGTACCTGTATATCTTGATATGGGTAGCTATCAAATTGACTTGGTTCCAGAACGTCTACGTGGCGAAATGGCACAGTTTGATATCGTGGGTACAGACGGTAAAACAATTGTTGAACAAGGTAAACGTATTAACGCGCGCCATGTTCGTCAAATGGAAGCAGCAGGTCTTGAAAAACTTTCTGTTCCTGATGAATACCTATATGAACGTATTGTTGCTGAAGATGTAACGTTACGTGATGGCGAAGTTGTTGCGGCAAATACCGTGCTTAGCCATGAAATTATGGTGAAATTGGCTGAAGGCGGCGTTAAACAATTCAACGTACTTTATACCAATGATATCGACCGTGGTCCATTCATTGCGGATTCTTTACGTGCAGATACTACAACTGGTCGTGAAGAAGCACTTGTAGAAATCTACAAAGTGATGCGTCCAGGTGAGCCACCAACAAAAGAAGCTGCTGAAAACTTATTCAACAACTTGTTCTTCTCTTCTGAACGTTATGATTTATCACCAGTAGGTCGTATGAAGTTCAACCGTCGTTTGGGTCGTCCTTACGAAGTGGGTACGGATCAGAAGTCTCGTGAAGTTGAAGGCATTCTTTCGAACGAAGACATCACTGATGTATTGAAAACATTAGTTGAAATCCGTAACGGTAAAGGTGAAGTCGACGATATCGATCACTTGGGTAACCGTCGTGTTCGTTCTGTTGGTGAAATGACAGAAAACCAATTCCGTGTTGGTCTAGTTCGTGTTGAACGTGCTGTTAAAGAACGTTTATCTCAAGCTGAAACTGATAACTTGTCTCCGCAAGATTTAATCAATGCGAAACCAGTTGCTGCTGCAATCAAAGAATTCTTTGGTTCAAGCCAGTTGTCTCAGTTCATGGACCAAAACAACCCGTTGTCTGAAATTACACACAAACGTCGTGTATCAGCATTGGGCCCAGGTGGTTTGACTCGTGAACGTGCGGGCTTCGAAGTACGTGACGTACATCAAACTCACTACGGTCGTGTATGTCCAATCGAGACTCCTGAAGGTCCAAACATTGGTTTGATCAACTCACTTTCTGTTTATGCGAAATGTAATAACTTCGGTTTCTTGGAAACTCCATACCGTAAAGTTGTTGATGGTCGTGTAACGGATGACGTTGAATACCTTTCTGCGATTGAAGAAGTAGGTACTGTGATTGCACAGGCCGATTCTGGTATCGATAAAGACGGTAACTTAACTGAAGAATTCGTATCTGTACGTCACCAAGGTGAATTCGTACGTATTCCACCAGAAAAAGTAACGCATATGGATGTATCTGCTCAGCAGGTTGTATCTGTAGCGGCATCACTTATTCCGTTCCTTGAACACGATGATGCCAACCGTGCATTGATGGGTTCAAACATGCAGCGTCAGGCTGTTCCTACATTACGTGCTGACAAACCGCTTGTTGGTACAGGTATGGAAGCAAACGTAGCGCATGACTCGGGTGTGTGTGTACTTGCGAAACGTGGTGGTCGTATTGAATTCGTTGATGCTTCTCGTGTCGTTATTCGTGTAAACGAAGAAGAGATGGTGGCAGGCGAAGCAGGTGTAGATATCTACAACCTGATCAAATACACACGTTCGAACCAAAATACATGTATCAACCAAAACGTTGTTGTACGTTTAGGTGATAAAGTTGCACGTGGTGACGTTCTTGCTGATGGTCCATCAACAGATGGCGGTGAATTGGCATTGGGTCAAAACATGCGTGTAGCGTTCATGACTTGGAACGGTTACAACTACGAAGACTCGATCTTACTATCAGAGCGTGTACTTCAAGAAGATCGTTTAACGTCTATCCACATCCAAGAGCTTTCATGTGTTGCACGTGATACCAAATTGGGTGCTGAAGAAATTACAGCGGATATCCCGAACGTGGGTGAAGCTGCACTTTCTAAATTGGATGAATCAGGTATCGTTTATATCGGTGCTGAAGTAACTGCTGGTGACATTCTTGTAGGTAAAGTAACGCCTAAAGGTGAAACTCAGTTAACTCCGGAAGAAAAATTGCTTCGCGCAATCTTCGGTGAAAAAGCGGCTGACGTAAAAGACTCTTCATTACGTGTATCTTCATCTGTGAAAGGTACTGTAATTGACGTTCAAGTATTTACACGTGACGGTCTTGAAAAAGACGAACGTGCTCAAGCAATTGAGAAAGCACAACTTGATGCTTACCGTAAAGACTTGAAAGAAGAATACAAAATCTTCGAAGAAGCGGCTCGTGAACGTATTGTTCGTCTATTGAAAGGTCAAGAATCTAACGGTGGCGGTACAACTAAACGCGGTGACAAATTAACTGAAGAGTTATTGTCTGGTCTTGAGTTGGTTGATCTTATTGAAATCCAACCAGTCGACGAAGCGATTGCTGAACGTTTAACTCAAATTCAAGTGTTCTTGAAAGAGAAGAGCCTTGAAATTGACGAGAAATTTGCAGAGAAAAAACGCAAACTTTCTACAGGCGATGAACTGACAACTGGCGTATTGAAAGTTGTTAAAGTTTACTTGGCTGTAAAACGTCGCATCCAACCGGGTGATAAAATGGCGGGTCGTCACGGTAACAAAGGTGTTGTATCTAACATCTTACCTGTAGAAGACATGCCACACGATGCAAACGGTGTTCCAGTTGATGTTGTACTTAACCCACTGGGTGTACCATCACGTATGAACGTGGGTCAGATTCTTGAAACTCACTTAGGTATGGCAGCTAAAGGTCTTGGCGATCAAATCGACAAGATGATGAAAGAGCAACGTACTGTACTTGAGCTTCGTGATTTCTTAGACAAGATTTACAACAAAGTTGGTGGCGAACAAGAAGATCTTGATAGCTTGACTGATGAAGAAATCTTGGTGCTTTCAGGTAACTTGCGTAAAGGTGTTCCTTTAGCAACACCAGTATTTGATGGTGCTGAAGAATCACAAATTAAAGAATTGTTAGAACTTGGTGGCATTTCACGTACTGGTCAAACAGTATTGTATGATGGTCGTACAGGTGAACGTTTTGACCGTCCAGTAACTGTAGGTTACATGTACATGTTGAAACTGAACCACTTGGTTGACGACAAGATGCATGCGCGTTCTACTGGTTCTTACTCTCTAGTAACTCAACAGCCGCTTGGTGGTAAAGCACAATTCGGTGGTCAGCGTTTCGGTGAGATGGAAGTATGGGCACTCGAAGCTTACGGTGCAGCATACACACTTCAAGAAATGCTTACTGTGAAGTCGGATGACGTTGAAGGTCGTACCCGTATCTATAAGAACATTGTAGATGGTAACCATTACATGGACCCAGGTATGCCTGAATCGTTCAACGTATTGACCAAAGAGATCCGTTCTTTAGGTATCAACATTGAACTGAAAAATGGTGACTAATTAGCTCCATTGAATCTCCCTTGCGAAGCAGTGCTTCTCACCTCTTTAATCAAGAGGGGCAAGGGGGATTTCTCAGTTAAAAAACAATATTTGTGACCCAGTTGTGAAGTGAAAATCTCCACAACACACGGAGAAAAAAATTGAAAGACTTGCTCGATATCATGCGCAAAAAGACGGATTCAGACGGTCATGCTCCTGTAGAGTTTGATCGCATCCGTATTGGTCTTGCGTCACCAGAAATGATTAAGTCGTGGTCTCATGGTGAAGTTAAAAAGCCTGAAACCATTAACTACCGTACGTTCAAACCTGAACGTGATGGTTTATTCTGTGCCAAAATCTTTGGTCCAGTAAAAGATTACGAATGCTTGTGTGGTAAATACAAGCGTATGAAATACAAGGGCGTCATTTGTGAAAAATGTGGCGTTGAAGTAACAACTGCAAAAGTACGTCGTGAGCGTATGGGTCATATTGACCTTGCTTCTCCAGTTGCGCATATTTGGTTCTTAAAATCACTTCCTAGCCGTATTGGTCTGCTTTTAGACATGACTTTACGTGATATCGAACGTGTATTGTATTTCGAATCATACGTTGTAACTGACCCAGGTATGACTCCACTTGAGAAATACCAACTTCTAAACGATGAAGAATACTTCACTGCTTTAGAAGAACACGGTGATGAATTCACTGCGAAAATGGGTGCAGAAGCAGTTCAAGATTTGTTGAAAGACATCGATCTTGAAGCTGAAATTTCACGTCTTCGTGAAGAGATTCCAAATACAACTTCAGAAACGAAGCTTAAAAAAGCTTCTAAACGTCTGAAATTGATGGAAGCGTTCAAAGAGTCGAACAACAAACCAGAATGGATGGTGATGAATGTACTTCCAGTACTTCCACCTGATCTTCGTCCGTTGGTTCCTCTAGAAGGTGGTCGTTTTGCGACTTCTGACTTGAACGATCTTTACCGTCGTGTAATCAACCGTAACAACCGTTTAAAACGTCTTTTAGACCTTGCAGCACCAGACATTATCGTACGTAACGAAAAACGTATGTTACAAGAGTCTGTAGATGCATTGCTTGATAACGGTCGTCGTGGTCGCGCAATTACCGGTTCGAACAAACGTCCTCTTAAATCTTTGGCAGACATGATCAAAGGTAAACAAGGTCGTTTCCGTCAAAACTTATTGGGTAAACGTGTCGATTACTCTGGTCGTTCGGTAATTACTGTAGGTCCAACTTTACGTCTGCACCAATGTGGTCTTCCGAAAAAAATGGCGCTTGAATTATTCAAACCATTCATTTTCGCGAAACTACAAGCGTCTGGCCAAGCGACAACCATTAAAGCTGCGAAGAAAATGGTTGAGCGTGAAACTCCAGAAGTTTGGGACGTACTTGCTCACGTAATTCGTCAACATCCAGTGATGTTGAACCGTGCGCCTACACTTCACCGTTTGGGTCTTCAAGCATTTGAACCAACCCTGATTGAAGGTAAAGCAATCCGTCTTCATCCGTTAGTTTGTGCGGCATTTAACGCCGACTTCGACGGTGACCAAATGGCGGTACACGTACCATTAACACTTGAAGCTCAGTTAGAAGCTCGTGCGTTAATGATGTCAACAAACAACATTCTTTCTCCTGCGAACGGTGAGCCAATCATCGTACCTTCTCAGGACGTTGTCTTAGGCTTGTACTACATCACTCGTGATGCGATCAATGCCAAAGGTGAAGGCATGGTGTTTGCGGATACTGACGAAGTAAACCGTGCACTTGCAACAGGTCAAGTTGATTTACACGCTCGCGTAAAAGCACGTGTACACCAAACTGTCATTGACGAAAATGGTAACCGTGAACAACAAACCATTGTTGTAGACACAACTCCAGGTCGTTGTTTACTTTGGGAAGTTGTACCTGAAGGTATGGATTTCCAACAAATCAACGTTGAGATGACTAAAAAGAACATCTCTAAATTGATCAACTCTTGCTACCGTAAATTAGGTCTAAAAGATACTGTTATCTTCGCTGACCAATTGATGTACTTGGGCTTCCGTCAAGCGACTCACTCAGGTGTGTCTGTTGGTATGGAAGACATGTTGATTCCGCCACAAAAACAAGCAATTATCGAAAAAGCTGAAGTTGAAGTTCGCGAAATTGAACAACAATTCGAGCAAGGTTTCGTAACTGCCGGCGAACGTTATAACAAAGTTGTCGATATTTGGGCACGTACAAACGACCAAGTAGCGAAAGCGATGATGGACAACTTGTCTTTCACAACTGTTAAAAACAAACAGGGTGAAGACGAGAAACAAAAATCATTCAACTCGATCTATATGATGTCTGACTCAGGTGCCCGTGGTTCGGCAGCTCAGATTCGTCAGTTAGCGGGTATGCGTGGTTTGATGGCGAAACCAGATGGTTCGATCATTGAAACACCAATTAAAGCGAACTTCCGTGAAGGTTTGACCGTACTTCAGTACTTCATTTCAACACACGGTGCACGTAAAGGTTTGGCCGATACTGCATTGAAAACTGCGAACTCAGGTTACTTGACTCGTCGTTTGGTTGACGTTGCACAAGACTTGGTAATTACTGAGCCAGATTGTGGTACTTTCGACGGTCTTGTAATGACTCCGTTCATTCAAGGTGGCGATGTCATCGAGAACTTAGGTACTCGAGTATTGGGTCGTGTACTTGCTGAAGATGCGAAGAAACCAGGTTCGGATGATGTGATTCTTCCACGTAATACTTTAATCGACGAAAAACTTGCAAACTACTTAGAAGAGCAAGGTGTCGATGAAGTGAAAGTACGTTCAGTTGTAAACTGTGAATCTACTTTCGGTGTATGTGCGAAATGTTACGGTCGTGACCTTGCTCGCGGTCACTTGGTGAATCCAGGTGAATCTGTGGGTGTAATGGCTGCTCAATCAATTGGCGAGCCAGGTACACAGTTAACAATGCGTACGTTCCACGTAGGTGGTGCTGCGAGCCGAACTTCTGCTGCTAACAGCGTACAAGTTCGTAACAAAGGTACAGTACGTTTCCACAATGTGAAAACAGTACAACACGCTAAAGGTCACTTGGTATCAACTTCACGTTCAGGTGAAATCGGTATCGCAGATGACATCGGTCGTGAACGCGAACGTTACAAAATTCCATACGGTGCTTCAATCATCATTAAAGATGGCGAAGCTGTGGAAGCTGGCGGTATCGTAGCGACTTGGGATCCGCATACACATCCACTTGTTACCGAAGTTGCAGGTAAAGTGCGTTTCAGCCAAATCGCTGATGGCGTAACTGTGACATCGAAAACTGATGATGCAACAGGTATGACGACTATTGAGGTACTTCCAGTAACTTCACGTCCAGCATCTGGTAAAGATATGCGTCCAGCTGTTGTATTGGATACAACAGATGGCGGCGAACAGTTCTACTTCCTACCACAAAACACGATTCTGACTGTGCGCGATGGCGAAACAATTGGTGTCGGTGATGTTATTGGTCGTGTGCCACAAGAATCTTCACGTACTCGTGATATTACCGGTGGTCTTCCACGCGTAGCTGACTTGTTCGAAGCACGTAAACCGAAAGAACACGCGATCCTTGCTGAAATTTCAGGTATCGTAAGCTTCGGTAAAGAGACCAAAGGTAAGAACCGTCTTGTGATTACTCCGGATGATGGCTCTGAAATTTACGAAGAGCTAATTCCGAAATGGCGTACGATTAACGTGTTCGAAGGCGAACATGTAAACCGTGGTGAAACCATTTCTGATGGTCCGCAAAATCCACACGACATCTTACGTTTGAAAGGCGAAGTTGCACTGACAAATTACATCGTGAACGAAGTTCAGGACGTATACCGTCTGCAAGGTGTAAAAATCAACGACAAGCACATTGAAGTGATCGTACGTCAAATGCTTCGTAAAGTTGAAATCACTGACGGTGGTGATACAAGCTTCATCAAAGGCGAGCAAGTGGAATACATCCGCGTTGTTCAAGAAAACCAAGCTGTGGCAGCTCAGAACAAGTTCCCAGCGAAGTTTGAACGTCAATTGATGGGTATTACCAAAGCGTCGCTTTCTACTGACTCGTTCATTTCTGCTGCATCGTTCCAGGAAACAACTCGTGTGTTAACTGAAGCTGCTGTAACAGGTAAAGAAGATGAATTACGTGGTCTGAAAGAAAACGTGGTTGTAGGCCGTCTGATCCCAGCGGGTACAGGTTTGGCATACCACTTAGAACGTCGTCGTCAAGAGTCTGAAGCTGCAGAGCTTGAGCTTCACAATGACTTCTCTGATGTAGATCAAGCGTTAAGCCAAGCATTTAGCGATGAATTTAACGGTCTTTAATTAGCCCTTAAATCATTCCAAAAAAGCCACCTTCGGGTGGCTTTTTTTATGTGGATGAATTGAAAATTAAAGCTTTCCTAATATTGAAATATTTCCTATAGTAAAAATAGAACATAACAAATCTCTTGATTTTTAAACTTAAACATAACGGGGTCTTTTGATGAAATTCACACAGCAATTATTCGCAGTTTCTGCATTATTCAGCTCATTGACAGCGATTGCTGCACCTATGCCCAATTCGATTGTGGTAGAAGATAAAGCTGTAGTTCCAGTACTAAAAACAGAAGTGATTCGCCGTGTTGCAGGTCAAGAACCTGTACGCCAAGTAACTGCAACAGTGTTAGAAATGACCAATAAAGGTCAGGATATCGTGGCACGTGAAATTGAACTTTCAGACCATCAAAGTGATTTTTCTGAAAAGAAATTATCGATTCCAGTACTTCAACGTGGTGGCGTCATCGTCCCGACCTCTAAAATTGAAACCAAGACTACGGTGAAGCAGGACGGTCAGATTATTCGTCAAAACACCAATATTGATGCAGAAGGTGTAGAGTTTAAGAAAGGGCAAGACCCGATTAAACGCACGCTAAAACTAGATCAGGCAACAGATCCAGAAAGCAAAGCCAAACTCTCTCATGCTGTGCTGACTGAAAATGGTGAAACCACAAAAGATTTGATGATTTTGGATGAAAACCCTGAGTGATTCGTGAGCGATTAGGCATGGTTTTTACAAAATGCAGCATTTATGCTCCAAGCCGTAACAAGCTATATTTAATTGTTTCATACAATGGTTTTAGAATCATAGGTATTGAAGAAGACAAGGAACATCACAATGAAAAAAGTAATGAGCGTATGCGCAGTCGCGATGATGTCGACCCTAATGCTTGCTGGTTGTGAAAGCATGTCGCCAAATGAACAACGTATTGGTGCTGCAGCTTTAGGTGGTGCTATAGGTGGTGGTGTGGGTAATAATGTCGGTGGTGGTGTAGGTGCAGCCGTTGGTGGTGGTGCTGGTGCAGCTGTCGGTAGTAAAACTCAAAACGGTTCAAACCGAAATGCCACATATAGTGGTGTAGGTGGTGCGATTGGTTCTGCAGTCGGTAAAAGTATCTTTGGTGGTAACACCGGTGCTGCGATTGGTGGTGCAATCGGTGGTGGTGCAGGTGCTGCAATTGAGCAAAATCGCTAATCCAATCCGATAAATTTGAATGAAAAGGCGCTTAAAGATAAGCGCCTTTTTTATTTGCGTGGACGGGGTTGCTTGCGACGAATGTATAGGGTTTTTTGAACTTCAGCGATACGTAAGCCTGCTTCATCAAAAATATTTAAGCTATAGTTCCGTAGTACAGGTGCGTGGTTATCTGCTAAGTTTTTAATATGATTGATTTCATTTGGGTCGAGCTGGATGTCAGCGTATACCGTTCCACGCCCGGGGGATAAAAATTGGATATTTGCAGCTTTGTCCCACACGATATAACGTGAGCCAAGGTGATGCATCAAAATCAACATATAAAATGGGTCAACCATTGAATAAAGACTACCGCCAAAATGTACACCGACGATATTTTGATTTTTACGAGTTAATGGCATTTTGACGCGAATGTGATAATTGGCGAGATCAATTTTATCAATCGAAATGCCAGCACCTTTATAAGGGGCATAATGATTGAGTAAGAATTTAGAGACAATAGGCATTGTCATTATTTTCTGGATTATGCTCATACTGGGTCAATTTTTTTTTATGCTGAACTTTGCATACTAAATGAGTTTCCAAACTGTGGCATTGATCACATTGCCCATGTTCACAAATAAAACGTCAATTCGATGGAATCGATAAAAGGACAAGAAGAATGCAACCACTAAATACGCAATGGGTGAATACCACAGATCAACAACGGCTCTATGTGAAGACATGGGGTGATGAAACAAAGCCAGCATTGGTTTTGGTTCATGGTTATCCTGATAATCAGGAAGTATGGGAACCGGTTATTGAACATCTTGGTTCTAAATTTTATATTGTGAGCTATGACGTGCGAGGTGCAGGGCAGTCATCTGTGCCCCGTAAAGTACGAGATTATCGTTTGGAGCAATTATCACTTGATTTGGATAGTGTAACGCAAGCGGTATTAGGCGAACGTAGTTTTCATTTGGCCGCGCATGATTGGGGCTCTATCCAATCTTGGGAATCGGTGACTGAGCCAAAATTTCGCTCACGTATTTTGTCTTATTCAACTATTTCTGGGCCATGTTTGGATCATGCGGCATTTTTGCTCAGAAATAGCTTCAAGCATCAGCAGAAAAAATTACTCAAATTATTAAGTAAGTCATGGTACATCGGGGTATTCCAATTACCATTTTTGGCACCGACCGCGTGGCATTTTTTGAATGCTGAACGTTGGGGAAAAATTGTGAATGATTTAGAACGTACTCAAGAATTGCCTTTGAATCATAATATTCAGCATGATGGTAAACACGGTATTGCGCTTTACCGTGCTAATTTTATTCCCCGCTTAACTCAGCCTAGACAACGTCATGCGGTCTGTCCTGTACAAGCGATTGTGTTGAAACATGATAATTTTGTCAGTCCAGATTACATTAAAGAATTACCTAATTGGGTTGAAGATTTATCTGTAGTTGAAGTCAATGCCAATCATTGGGCCGTGCTGAGCCAACCCGAAAAAATTGCAAGTTACATCGCTCAATTTGCGCAATCACAGCAGCTTTAAGTAAATCGTTCAACAGTGGCAGTTTCATCGATAGGGGGCTAAATAGCGAGCAAATTCTGATAAAATACGGTTTTTTGTCAGACTCCCTTTTTTCTTATGTTTGCTATTCTTGCCGCAATTACAGTCATGTTTGGACTGTCGCTGGCACGCGTGCCTGTTGTATTTGCGCTGATCATTGGTGCAGTAACAGGTGGCTTGTTAGCTGGTCTTGGTATTCATGGCACCATCGAAGCGTTTAATAGTGGCTTAGGCAACGGTGCTCAAATCGCACTTGCTTATGGCGTGTTGGGGGCATTTGCTTTGGCACTTGCGCGTTCAGGTTTGCCAGATTTACTGGCTTATCAACTCATTACTAAACTCAAAGGTAACAGTAATGTGAAAGCCCAGAATCGCGTGAAATACGTAATTTTCGCTACTATCGCTTTAGCCGCCGTATGTTCACAAAACGTGATTCCAGTGCACATTGCGTTTATTCCAGTATTAATTCCACCATTACTCAGCGTATTTAATCATTTAAAACTTGACCGTCGTTTGATTGCTTGTGTTCTGACTTTTGGTCTTGTGGCGACTTATATGCTGGTACCTTTTGGTTTTGGTGCTATTTTCCTTAATGATATTTTAGGTCAAAACATCAATACCTTTGGTAAGCCATACGGTTTCAACATCAGCTATGATCAAATTCCAACTGCTATGGCAATTCCAGTATTTGGGATGTTTGTTGGCTTATTAATTGCTGTTTTTTATAGCTACCGTAAACCACGAGAGTATGCTGACGTTCAGGTTAAGGAATCACAGCACACCATCTCCTCTGATGTAAAAGCAGATGAAAATGGTAAACCACAAGTCGCTAAATTTACTTTGATTATGGCTGCGGTTGCAGTGGTTGCTACGCTTTCTGTTCAAGTCATATCTGAGTCGATGATTTTGGCCGGTCTCGTTGGTGTTGCGATCTTAAGCTGTGCAGGTATTTTTAAGTGGAAAGAAGCCGACGATGTCATTATCAGTGGTATGCGCATGATGGCACTGGTGGGTTTCATTATGATTTCTGCGCAAGGCTTTGCATCTGTGATTGAGGCTACGAATCAAGTACCAACACTGGTACAAGCTTCAGTTGAATGGATTGGAAACAGCCAAGGTTTAGCGGCATTTTGGATGTTATTAATTGGGTTATTAATTACCTTAGGTATTGGTTCTTCATTCTCAACAATCCCAATTTTGGCCATTATTTATGTACCACTTTGTATTCAATTTGGTTTTAGCCCAGCGGCAACGATTGCAATTATTGGTACAGCAGCAGCTTTAGGAGATGCAGGTTCTCCGGCATCAGACTCAACTTTAGGGCCAACATCAGGTCTTAATATGGATGGTCAGCATGACCACATGAAAGACAGTGTGGTCCCGACCTTCATTCACTACAATATTCCATTAATGATCTTTGGTTGGATTGCCGCAATGGTACTCTAAAAAATTTTCAAAGATAAATAAAAAGGCGATTATATAATCGCCTTTTTTTTTATTTAATCCTGAGGATTTTGGTTGGATTAAAATAATTCATTTTATTAATTCTGATTAAAAAGGTTGGTATATTATGAATAATAAATTAATTATAACGGTGAAAATATAAAACCAAGCATTGCACTATGATTAAAATAAATATATATAATTAATAATGACTTATATAATAATGTAAAAATTTATAAAATAATAATGTTGCATAATTTTAATACTAATGTTTAATATTAATTATTCATTCTAGAAGGTTGCTTTAAAATGTTAAAACAAGCTGCTCTTATTGCATTATTGGGTATGTCTGCTTCAGCGATGGCTGGTCAATGGCAGGTTAAAGTTGGTGCTTCTGTAATTGCTCCAACTGCAGATACTGATATTGCTAATGGTGCTTTAAATGTAAAAGCGGATCATGAGTTTGCATTTACACCGTCTGTAGAATATTTCTTTAATGACAACATTTCAGCTGAATTACTATTAGCTACACCAATTAGTCATGATGTGGATGTAACAGCTGCGGGTTCAAAAGTTGCTGGTGTTAAATTGAAACATCTTCCACCAACAATTACTGCGAAATATAACTTTAAAAATTCAACTGGCTTTACACCTTACATTGGTGTGGGTGGTACAGCATTTGTTGCTTGGGATGAAGATGGTTCAGGTGTGCTAGAAGGCACAAAGGTTAAAGTGAAAGAGTCTTATGGTTTTGCAGGTCAAGTCGGTTTTAACTACCAGCCAGCTGATGCTAAAAACTGGGGCGTATTCTTTGATGCACGCTATGCTCAGATTAGCCCAGAAGTGGAAATTACAGGTGTACCTAAATTTGATTTAGATATCGATCCTATGGTGTATACAATTGGTTATAGCTACAAATTCTAAGCTGTAACTGATCTTAAAACCCTGCCATTAGGCAGGGTTTTTTATGCAGCATATTCCATTCATCAGTTGATCGAATTGAACAAATAGGCAATAGAAAATTTAGGTAGAAGTGTTAGAGTCGAGATAAATCAGCAAGTTGGATGAAGAGAAAAGACGATGAAAAAAATTATTCAGGGTATGCTGGTCTTGGGCAGTGCTTATTTTATTTCGACAAGTTATGCCGCAAGTTTTGATTGTAAAAAGGCGAAAACCATTACCGAACATGCGGTTTGTGATAACCGGAGTATTAATGATGCCGATGTCAAAATGGCCACGACCTATACGATTATTCGTCATTTAGTTCCCATGGGGACACGTGGTGCAATTCAAGATCAACAAATAAAATGGCTACAACTACGCGATCAGTGCCGTGACAATGTCAGTTGTTTAAGTGATGTATATAAAATGCGGCAGCAAAAACTGGATCTCTACATGGACCGCGTTTATAAACAAGGACCTTTTTAAACCTTAAAATTTAGTGCGATAGAATAAAAATTTTCCATTCACACTATTGAAAAATAGTGAAGTCCCTCCATTCATATAGGCAATTGATAATTTTACTCAGTATGAACGGAGAGACTGATGAGCGAACAACAATCTCAAAAACACAGCTTCCAAGCGGAAGTGGCTCAGTTACTGCATTTAGTAACACATTCTTTATATTCAAATCCTGAAATTTTCCTTCGTGAGTTAGTATCAAACGCATCTGATGCCTGTGATAAATTACGTTTTGAAGGGATTAACCATCCTGAATATTATGAAAATGATCCAGATTTACATGTGCGTATTCATTTAAATAAAGAGCAGAAGACAATTACCATTTCGGATAATGGTATTGGTATGACACAACAAGAAGCGATTGATCATTTGGGTACGATTGCTAAGTCTGGCACTAAAGATTTTATGTCGAAGCTTACGGGTGATCAAAAGTCAGATGCACAATTGATTGGTCAATTTGGTGTGGGCTTCTATTCAGGTTTTATTGTTGCTGAAAAAATTACAGTGGAATCACGTCGTGCTGGGGTAAATGCCGCTGAAGGGGTACGTTGGGTTAGTAATGGTACAGGTGAGTTTGATGTAGAGCCAATTGATAAGGCTTCACGTGGAACCGACATCATTTTGCATTTACGCGAGGATGCTTTAGATTATTTAGATCGTTACAAAGTTAAGCAGATTATTAATAAATACTCTGATCATATTAGTTTGCCAATTGAGATGCAGAAAGAAGTTTGGCAACAAGAGGAAGCTGCCGAAGGCGAAGAAGCAAAACCTGGTCAATATGTACTGACGGATGAGTGGGAAGCGATTAACTCAGCAAGTGCATTATGGACGCGTAATAAAAATGAGATCAGTGAAGAACAATATACTGAGTTTTATAAAAACCTGAGCCATGATTTTGAAGCCCCGCTTGCATGGACACACAACCGTGTAGAGGGAAGTACGGAATATACACAGTTACTTTATATTCCATCTCGCGCACCAAGCAATATTTTCACACGTGAAGCTAAAGCAGGAATTAAGCTCTATGTGAAACGTGTATTTATCATGGATGATGCGGATAATTTGATTCCAAATTATTTACGTTTTGTTCAAGGTGTGGTGGATAGCGCAGACTTACCACTTAATGTAAGCCGTGAATTATTACAAGAAAGTCGCGACGTGAAAACGATTCGTGAAGGTAACGCCCGCCGTATTTTAACGGTGCTAGATGGTTTGGCGAAATCTGAAGATGTTGCTGATCAAGAGAAGTTTGCAAAATTCTACGCTGAGTTTGGTTCAGTCTTAAAAGAAGGCTTAGGCGAAGACATGGCGAATCGTGAGCGTATTCTAAAATTATTACGCTTTGCTTCGTCAAATAATGATGAAGTGAAAACATCATTTGCAGACTATAAAGCCAATATGAAAGAAGGCCAAAAGGCAATTTACTATGTGACTGCTGATAGTTTAAATGCTGCGAAAAACTCACCACAACTTGAATTGTTCAAGAAAAAAGGTATCGAAGTGCTGCTCATGACTGAACGAGTGGATGAGTGGGCGATGGAATTTGTTTTTGAGTTTGATGGAACACCATTACAGAATGTATCAAAAGGTGCAGTTGATTTGGGTGATCTACAAGATGCTGAAGAGAAGAAAGCACTTGAGGAAGCTGCTGAGCAGTTTAAACCTGTTGTTGAAAAACTGTCGGATGCGTTAAAAGATAAGACCTCTGAAGTGCGTGTAACAACACGTTTAGTGGACTCTCCTGCGTGTTTGGTGGTGGCTGAGGGTGAGTTATCACCGCAACTGGTCCGTATGCTAAAACAAGCAGGACAAGCGGTTCCCGAGTCAAAACCAGTCTTGGAAATCAATCCATCCCATCCGTTGGTACAAAAATTAGAAGGTTCAGCGCAATTTGATGATTTGGCGAATGTGATCTTCGATCAAGCGTTGATTGCTGAAGGCGGTTTACCCGAAGATCCTGCCCAATACATCAAACGGATTAACAGCTTATTGCTGAAGTAACGGTAGATATGAAATGAACCTCCTTCGGGAGGTTTTTTATTTGGTTTTTCGATAGAGCACATGAATAAAAACGTCCATGTTTTAATCTTTAAAATAAATTAAAAATAAATAATTAATCTATAATAACGATCATTAAGTGTTGGGAATCTTAAGATGAAAATTTTAGTGATCGCTGCAATGGGCTCGCTGCTCTCTATGGGTCTCATGCAATCTGCTCAGGCAGATAGCGCTAAGCAAAAAATGGTGCGTAATGACCGTGTGCAGGTTTCAAAGCAGATCGCACAATACGATATCAATCCTTTTGTAGATAGTCGCCGTGTGATGCGAAATGATCGTGTTCAGTATAGTTTTCCTAAAGTGAAAAAAGTCGCTGAAAAACAGCCAAGTATTGTACGTAATGATCGTGTACGTGTGATTAAGAAAAATTGAAGCTGAGTTATTTAAAAAAAGCCCATCCTGTTGAGATGGGCTTTTTATTCGCTGTGAAATAGCGGGTTCTAGAACAAGGCTTCAAGGCGCACTAAGGCGCCCACAAAGTGGCTTTTATCGTCACGATGGTTGTTGAGGTAGTTGAGATCACCTTGGATATAAAACCATTCGCGCAGAAAGGGCTGTCGCCATGATACATAGGGTCCCCAACTGTTTAAACGCAGTTGATCGTTATTGTAAAAACCACCTGTATATAGGCCGTAGTTGAATCGGTTACCTTTAAAAAATTGGTGTTGGCGGTAACTGAAGTTATCCCATTTCAGATCATCATCCTGTGCATCTGCATAGGTCAGGTTGAATTGGTTTGAGATAAAGGGTTGGCCTGGACGAGCATGGGTTAATTCTAAATTGGTTCTTAGATAATTTTCACTATCGATACCATAACGATAAATTTGTTCGGCTAAAAAACTGTAATCATTGTCGAGTTGCCATTTTTTAGCTGCTTTTAAGCGGACATATAGGTCATCACCAGAACGTAAACCTAGATCAACGTCAGTTTCGAAGGGCAGTCGATCTGAAATTTCTGACCAACGTAACGCGAGCGAACTGTTATCTTCACGGGTTTGCTTATTGTCATAATGTTTATCGTTTCGTCCATCCGGATTTTCATTGGTAATCGCGGCATTATTTTCAAGCTCATTATCCAAAGAGTCATCACCAAACACGACGCTTAACTTTTTCTCCAAGGTCGGGAGTTTAATTTTTCCTCGTATACGTGGCTTAATTTCGTAACCGTCATGTTTATCCCAGCTGTTATCTAAAATGACCCGTAGGGTTGCATTGGCAGGCTTTTCTGGCTCACTTTTCCCAAACCAATGGTCCATTTTGACTGCAGTGCGATCTGCCCATTGACGAACTTTTTTTTGTTGCTTATCGGTCCAGCTATTACTTTCCGTTTGTTCTGTTGTCGGAACAATGGGGTGATCTGATTGTTCAGGTAAGAAGGTCGGTGTTGCATCAATCCAACGTGGAATTTGATCTAAAAAATCATAGGTCTTTGGCGTGATATACGGTGAATTTTGGTCAGTTACAGGCACATCCTGCGAATGTTCACCCTCAGTTTCATTGACGACAGCATCAGTTTCATTGGCCCAAGCAACTTGATACATCAAGCTCATTGATGCGGAAAAAAGCAAAGTCCGAATAAAGTACTGTTGTTTTTTATGCATATGTTTTGGCTCTATTTAATTATCATCTGAGTATCCTGCATCTGTAGTTTTGTTATTTTTGTCGGATAAATGCAAGCCAAACTACAAAATAAATGCAATTATTCTTCGGTCATTTGCTTAAGTGCTTGATAAAGCGAAATCACATCAATGGGTTGAGGCAATTGTTGGATCACATTTTGGATGCTCTGCCAATTTAAACCTTGTTGTCGATGGAGGATCAAATAGGGAAGGGCTTGTTCGGTACGCAAGAGTGCCATGCGTTTTTGACCGTGGATTAACCGTATTTTTTGACGTTCTTGTAATAATAACAACGGGGTATGTAGTGTCTGTTCAGGTTCATCAAAATGAATGAATTTTTGCGTATGAATTAACTGTGCCGGGATAAATGGATAATAGTCGTTTTGCGACCAAATCATTTCAGCATGCTGAGACTGTTGATAGAGCTGATCAGGTGCAGCACAGAGTTGCTCTAGATTGTCCCATGATAAGACTTTAATCGCAGCAAGTTCATGTTGATGTTGTTGGCAAAACAGCTGAGAGAGTCGAATGGCTTCCATTTGCGTTTGTGCACCAAACAACAAGAGATATTTGATGAAGCGACCTTCGGTATTGATTTGCTCTGCTAAATACAGTGGCTGGTTTTTCCAATCTGTACCATCTGTCGTATGTAATAGAACATCAAGTTGTGTTGTGAGTTCAGGCTGATCTATAAACTGCAATTCATACAAGGCCAATTGCGCATCGATGTTTTGCAGCGTTTGAACGCGAGCGGTGTATTGAGCGATTTGAACCTGTTCAGGAAGTTCAACGCCTGCCATTGTCGAGTTGAGATATTCCTCCGATGGCGCATGTGTTGGCTGCTCAATTAGAACAAGAGGAATGGTATCAGGTGCAGAAAGCTCTGGTTTATTTGTATTTGAGTTATCAAGCAACGTATCCGCTTCATTGATTTGCTTATCGCAATGATCTAGATCGACAGAACCGTCTTTATTTATCGCTTCAATTGGCAGTAGGTCGTCCACACTTGCGGCAACACAGCTTGGCGCTGTAATGATTTCATCCTTTAGGCGTAAGGTATGTAGACTTAGATCGGTATCACTGATTAAACATTTATATAGCTGTTGTTGTTCAATTAACCAATCATAGCATTCGTTAAAATTGCCCCATTCACTGAGTAAAGCCGTGCGCTGTTTGGCTGGAATCATCCACACTTGCCAACCTAATTCATGGTCATGCAGCAAGGCCCAACCCATCTCTGGATATTGATATAAAGCATTTTCAAGTGCAGCATCATGGTTAAAATAGCCACGAAATAACAATGAATATGGCGTTTGTTTGGAAAATTCAGTGGCAGCCATTTGTGGCTTAGTTAATGCACGATAACTTAATATTTGCTTTTGAAAAATCGGTTCATCGCATAAGGCAAAAATTTCATGAATCCGACGTTTAGAAAGCGCAGTTTCATAAAAACTCAAAGCACGATGTTCAAGTTGATGGGTCAGTACATGGATTTCTTTTATTAATTGTACTTTGTCTTGTAAATTCATTTGTCCACTTCCTAAAGGACTTTTTGTGCTTTTTCTAAATATTTAGCCAATACAATATTGGTTGCAAGTTCTACTAATTTATATTCAGCCGAATTCGGGTTTCGATATGTATTGGCCAATTCAATCAGGTGCTCAATATCTATGACCTGCGGTGAAATTTTTCCTTGTATCAGTGCCTGAAGTTCTTGCATAGGACAATGTAAATTTAAAAATAAAGAAGTCGATTAGTTCATTTGATTATAGAGATTTCATTAAAAAAAACATGGAAATAAATGTCAGCTTCTACAAATTAAGCGTTAAATATGACAATTAATGCGCATTTTGTTTAAAAATAATACCAAATCATTAGCTTAAAGATAGGTTTTGCAAAAGATATAGCGGTATGGTTTGATCAATTTTTTTGAAGTCATCATCAGCGATCGAGCGCTTTTAGATGTTCATTTTTAATGTTAAGTAAAGAATAAAGCCCAAAGTAAAGGCACATAAAATAAAAAACCGATGGTGGGAGCCATCGGTTTTTTATGGAAAAATCAGCTAAAAATTATGCTTTTTTTTCTGTGTTTGTTACAACTTTAGTTGTATCTGCAGCAGGTGCTTTGTTATCTGCATTGGCAGTTTCAGCAGTCACAGCTTTTTTTACTGGAAAATCTGGTACATAAACGATTTGTGCAGAAACAGTTGCAGAAAGCGCCATCACAGCAACAGCCATAGCATATTTGATTGCGTTCATTTGTGTATTCCTATCAATCATTAGTAACTCAAAAATTGAGTCAGGGAGAAAATTAATCACTTGAATTTATGTGAAAATAATATCAAAAAATAATCAATTAAAAATGATCGATTCGGCAACACAAGATAAATGGTAGGATTTAATATTTATATAAAACAGTCTATTAGAGTTATTGCTCTAGAGTTTTTAGTGGCTGAGTGACAGCGGCGTATCACTCAGATATAGATGAAAAATCTATGAATGTTTGGCACATTTCTTTTCATAGACTTTGCCTGCGATACCACCAATAATGGCACCACTAATCGTACCAAAAACAGGCAAAATACTGCCTGCAACAGCGCCGATCGCAGCACCTTTGACGGTCGGAGAAAAACGTGAGAGAAAGCTATTCTCCCCTGTTTGCGACTCGTTGGCGGTTGTTTGAGGGGTTGTATTGGTAGATAGTTCGGTTTCAGCAGAAGTTGCTTGAGGTTCAATAGTCATGACATTACTCCCGAGCATGATCGTTAGAAGAATGAAGCTTTTAGCCTAATCGGTAGTGGCCTTGGCTTAAACAGAAAGCATGTAATAAATGATGGTCAGTTTGTAATCCCTCGAAGTGGAATTCACTCCTGTGTAAGACATGTAATATTTTGCTGTTTTGATGTTTAAAAAATAACCAAAATAAGTGACTTAATCATATGATGAAGATTCAAAATCATAACAATGAGGATAAATACAATGTCTGTTGCTAAAGTCGTTGAAGTAAATGCAAGTAGCACAAAAAGTTTTGAAGATGCAATTCAAACGGGAATTAATAAAGTCACTGAAACTGTGAAAAACGTTCAGGGTGCATGGATTAATGAACAAAAAGTCGTGGTGAAAGACAATAAAATTGCAGAATATCGAGTGAACTTAAAAATCAGCTTCTTGGTGGAATAAGTTTCATTTTATTGATGTTAAAAACTGATCATAAAAAATCCCCGAAGTTCGGGGATTTTTGTTTGAACACGCTGAATTATTTTTCAGGCGTTTCACAGCTTTCATCATTACATACAGGTGTAGGAGCAAGTTCAGGAAGTTCCGCAGCTTTGTCCATCACTTGTTTAAACACGTCTTTCGGTTGAGCGCCAGCTAAAGCAATGCGTTGCTCAAATACAAAGAACGGTACACCCGTAACTTTAAGTTGATCGCGTGCTACTTCTTCGTCGTATTTGACGAAATCAGCAAATTCATCTGAGTCTAATAAGTCATCGACTTCAACAGGGTTTAGACCAATACGAGATGCAACGTCTTCTAAGGTTTCACGTTCACCAATGGCCAAGCCTTGCGTCATATAGCTATAGAAGAAAGCTTCTTTGGCTTCACTACCGAGACCTTTGCTTTGTGCAAGATGAATCAAGCGGTGCGCGTTGAAAGTATTGCCTGAATTGGCTTTTTGCCAGTTAAATTCAATACCTTCAGCTTTTGCCATTTCGGCAATATTGCGCTGCATTTCCTCTACTTCTTCAATACTACGGCCATATTTTTGAGCCAGACGTTCAGTATTGGAAATTTCTAGGCGAGCGGGCGCATCTGCATCAAGTTGATAGCTATGCCAAAACACTTCAAGTTCTACACCCGATTCTTCGGCAGCAGCTTCAAGGCGTTTTTTCGCAATATAACAAAATGGGCAAACCACGTCTGACCAGATATCTACACGCATGGGAAATCTCTTTTCTATATTCTGGGAAAATGATGGGGGCAAATCCTAAAATTTAAAGCCAAGCAATGCAATCCATTTTTGTTTCGATGGCGCAATGTCGAATTTTTTTGATGTTGATACAAGGCTTGACCGAAGATTTGTCGGACTATTAATCCGTGATTAAACGTTTACCCAAACAAATCACTTCAACCTCTTCATAGCCCAATTGTTCATAAAAATTTTGTACGTCAATGTTGTCTTGGCGAATCAGTAATTGAAGTTTTGGACAGCCTAAAGCAATTAAGCGTTTTTCTAATTGCTGAATGAGGGCAGTAGCGACACCATTTCGCTGAAAATGTGGATGTACGGCGAGATAATTGACCCAGCCTCGATGTCCATCATAGCCACCCATCACAGTTGCGATCAATTGATCATCTTTGACAGCCAATAAAAATAATTGATCACGTTGCGCTAGTTTTCGAAAAATATCAATTTCAGGGTTATTCCATGGACGGGTCAGATCACACAGTTCCCAAAGTGCAATCACATCATCTAAATCAGATTCGAGATAGGGGCGGATAATAAACATAATTTTTGTTTTAGCATGTATTTTGACCAATCTAGATTAGTCGAGTTTTGCAGACTTGATAAGTCATATTGAAAAATAAAAGCCATAAAAAAACGCTCCGAAGAGCGTTTTTTTATTCACTGTCAATTAAGCAGTTTTAACTTCTGGTTGAGCAGCTAACATGTGGCCGTTCTCTTCGAAGTTGATGTGCCAAGACAATGCTTCACGTAGAAGGTGAGGTGTTTGACCACCTTTCGCACATGCACGGTCGAAGTAATCATTTAGCGCATCACGGTACATAGGGTGAGCACAGTTGTCGATTACTGCACGAGCACGTTCACGTGGAGCAAGACCACGTAAGTCAGCAAGACCTTGTTCAGTAACTAAGATGTCAACGTCGTGTTCAGCATGGTCAATGTGAGAAGCAAATGGAACAACAGAAGAAATGTCGCCGCCTTTTGCAATTGATTTAGTCACGAAGATCGCCAAGTGTGCATTACGTGCGAAGTCACCTGAACCACCGATACCGTTCATCATTTTTGTACCGCAAACGTGAGTTGAGTTCACGTTACCGTAGATATCAAACTCAAGCGCAGTGTTGATACCGATGATACCTAAACGACGTACAAGTTCTGGATGGTTAGAAATTTCTTGTGGACGTAATACAAGTTTGTCTTTGTATTGTTCAAGGTTATTAAATACTTTTTCGCCATATTTAGCAGAAAGCGTAATAGAAGAACCTGAAGCAAATTTCATTTTGCCTGCGTCGATCAATTCAAATGTACAGTCTTGAAGTACTTCAGAGTACATGATCAAGTCTTCAAAGTTCGAATCTTTAAGACCAGTCAATACTGCGTTTGCAATTGAACCGATACCTGCTTGTAATGGACCAAGGTTTTTCGGTAAACGACCTTCTTCTACTTCTTTTTCAAAGAAAGCGATAAGGTGGTTTGCAATACCTTGAGTTTCATCATCAGGTGCAGTCACTGTAGATGGAGAGTCATGCAATTCGTTGTTAAATACGATACCTACGATTTTTGAAGGATCGATGTTGATTGCATGTGTACCAATACGTTCGTCAACTTGAGTCAATGGAATCGCTTGACGTGTTGGACGATATGTTGGGATATAAATATCGTGTAAGCCTTCGAATGCTGGGCTTAAGTTGGTGTTGATTTCAACAATCACTTTTTCAGCAAAAATTGCGAAGCTTGCAGAGTTACCTACAGACGTTGTAGGAATGATGCCACCATCTTCAGTGATCGCAACAGCTTCAATAATTGCCACATCAGGCTTTTTAAGCTGAAGGTTACGCATTTGTTCAACTGTTTCAGACAAATGCTGATCGATGAACATCACTTCGCCTTTATTGATGGCTTTACGTAATGTATTGTCTACTTGGAACGGTAAACGACGAGCAAGAACACCTGCTTCAGTCAATTTTTTGTCCAAATCGTTACCCAAGCTCGCGCCAGTAATTAGGGTAATTTTAAGAGGATTAGCATGAGCCTGTTGAACCAACGCTAAAGGTACAGCTTTCGCTTCACCTGCGCGTGTGAAACCACTCATACCTACCGTCATACCATCCTGAATGAATTCAGCAGCTTTTTCTGCGCTGATAACTTTGTCGTGAAGGGCAGCTAAACGGATGCGATCTAAAGACATCATATACTCTCGTGAAATTCTCAAAACTGATACGGATTGTACCGATCAAAAAAGCCATTTTGCATACCTGTTAGGCTAAGGTCTAATTTTTTGAAAAAATGTGGGTATAAGATTTTATTATGATTTTTAAACCACTGAATAATAAGGTTAAAAATATCAATGGTTAAAGCTTAAACAAAACTGTTCGTTGCTTTTTTGAACGCTTGTTAAAAGCGTTCAGTTAAACTTTGCTTAATTTTTTCCAATGGGCTGTTGTTTAATATTTCATCATTTTCGAGTTTTTGCAGTGGTAAAGAAATGATCGCTTCGAGTCCACCTTCTGCTCGATTGTGAATTGAAAGTTGACCTTCGTGAATATCCACAATACGTTTTACAATGGCTAAACCGAGTCCACTGCCTTGAATGGTACGTGCATCATTACCACGTACAAAAGGTTGCATCAGGTCTTCAATTTGGTCTTCAGGAATCCCTTCGCCATTATCGGCAACGCGAATTTGAATATGGTCACCTTCATATTCGGTAGACAGTTCAATCGGCTCGGCACCATAGCGTTTTGAGTTATTGATTAAGTTGCCTATTAATCGTTTTAAGGACAGGCTACGTGCTTGAATAATCGGTAAGTCTTGAGGTTCAAAGCGAATATCTAAAGGTTTAAATTGAATCACTAATTCCTGCAATAGCGCATTTAAATCAGTATCTTGCGGAACTTCATCTGAACCATCTCGCATATACGAAATGAACTGATTCAGAATCGCATCCATATCTTCAACATCGTAAATCAGACCTTCTTTTAGGAAGTCATCATCAGGCATCATTTCTGCGCTGAGTCGAATACGGGTCAGCGGAGTACGCAAATCGTGGGAAATACCGGCCAACATGATACGACGATCACGTTCAGTTTGTTCCAGCGTGTAGACCATGTGGTTAAAGGCTTGGTTTACTTCACGGATTTCTTGTGGCCCATGGTTGGTTTCTAAATAAGGTGCAGTGCCGTGTTTACTATAGTTGTTTGCCGCATCTTGTAAACGTTTTAGTGGACGGTTGAGCTGACGAACCAAGGTTAAGATAATGATGCCAGCAATCAGCGGAATACCCAATAACCAACCTAAAATCAGCTCTGCGCTATAGTTGGCATAGGTTTTTAAAGGCTCGCGAACCCAGTTTCCATTCATTTCTGGAGTTTGAATCCAGATGCGTGGGTCAGGTTTAAATTGGAAATACACGGTCGCATTATCAATGCGCATTTCTTTGGCCAGTTTCTTTTCAATTTGATTGGTAAAGAACTCTGCAATCACTTTGTCTTTGACATTGGGGAATTCTTTCGGATCGGTCACATATTCGATCCCGACACGGTTGCGCATCCAGTCGTCGACATCTACTTCGGCATTGTTATGAAAAATCCGTAAATCAGGATTGTTAATGATTTCAAGTTCGACCGCGAGGTAACGAGCATGTTGTTGAATTTCGGGTAAATAGAGTGTGCGCCAAAAGAACCATAAGGACATAAACAGGCTAAAAAACACCACAAATAAGACCAATACGGTGGTCCGCATGGCTGCAGAGCGGGGTTTGATTTTATCGAGGAAGCGTTCCCAAGGTGTCCGTTTTTTTTCGGAGTAGGTAACGTAGTCGGTAAATTCCTGTGGGTCGATGGGTTCGAGTTTCACGCAGAATCCTTTAAGCAAATTTTTTGAAAGGCAGTTTTTATTCTTTGCGATGGAATCTTACTGCTGGAACGTTCTTCGGGAGGAGTTCGTTATGTTACTTTTTAAAAAAGTAACCAAAATTTTTGCCATTCGCTGAACTCGCGCACATTACTTTTATTCATTCAATTTCAAGTGGCTCAGACAGCAGCGAATGGTATTTCCGGACATGAGGTACGGTGACTCGATTCTCAGGTCTTATTTTATGGCTTATTCAGCACCATCTGGAACAAAGACATAACCCACACCCCAAACAGTTTGGATATAACGTGCACGTGCCGGGTTTTCTTCAACCAAACGACGCAGGCGAGAAACTTGAACGTCAATTGAACGCTCCATAGCACCCCATTCACGACCACGAGCAAGATTCATTAACTTGTCGCGTGTCAGTGGTTCACGAGGGTGTTGAACTAATGCTTTGAGTACGGCAAATTCACCCGTTGTTAATGTGACGACTTGACCTTCACGGGTTAATGTACGAGTAGACAGGTCGAGTGACCACGGACCAAAAGACACCACTTCCATTTGTTGGCTTGGTGCGCCCGGAACTTCACGCACTTGGCGACGTAGGACTGCACGAATACGAGCTAATAGCTCATTCGGGTTAAATGGTTTTGGTAAATAGTCATCTGCACCGGCTTCAAGTCCTGCAATACGGTCTGAATCGCTACCACGAGCGGTCAGCATAATGATCGGGGTATCGATGCTAGATTGGCGCAGACGGCGGCAAATACTCAAGCCATCTTCAACAGGCAACATAAAGTCGAGCACAATCAGGGAAAAGAGTTCCCGCTGCAACAGACGATCCATCTGAGTCGCATCATGTGCGGTTTTGACCACAAAACCTTTATCTTCTAGGAAGCGTTGTAAGAGGGTGCGTAGACGCACATCATCATCGACAACCAGAATGCGTTCGACTCGGTCGGTTTCGGCTTGTACGGCATCTGTTTTTTCAGCAGGTACAACTAAACTCATGACGTGCTCCTTATTCTTTATTGTCATCGTAAACAAAAAGTCGATTTCACTTGAGTATACGATTCATTTATATAAATTTACTATGCTCTAAAGCAACAAATATTGCAGTTAAAATCAAGACATAGATACCAAATGTATACATGTTGTTCGAATCAGTTTGCTTGTCTAAGTCTCGCTAATTTGCTGTTTCATAGTCAGTTTCGTAAAAAAATGTGTATTTGAGATGAATTGGCATTAAAAACCACGAATAAATTTATAAAAACAATTGTGGATTTTATGGTCTTGGTCTTTATAATCATGGCTTTTAGAACTTATCCTTGCAGGGATCTAATACGATGACTGACTTAGTTCAGCAGTTGGCAAAAGAAATTGCCGTACGTCCAAATCAAATTGAAGCTGCCATCAAGCTCATTGATGAAGGTGCCAGTGTTCCATTTATCGCACGTTACCGTAAAGAAGTGACGCAAGGTCTGGACGATACTCAATTACGTCAGCTCGATACACGTCTGACTTACCTGCGTGATTTATTTGAGCGCCGTGAAAAGGTAATCGAATCTCTAAAAGAACAAAACAAGTTATCTGATGACTTACTTGCTCGCGTGAATGCAGCAGAAACTAAAAATGCTTTAGAAGAGATTTACGCGCCGTATCGTCCAAAACGTACCAGTAAATCATTTAAAGCAAAAGAAGCGGGTTTAGGCCCAATCGCTGAAAAAATCTTTAATGAAGCGGTAGACCCAACCGAAGCTTTAGTTGGTTTTAGTCATGAAGATTATGCTGATGTTGAAAGCCAATTAGATGCGATTCAACACATTTTAATTGATGACTGGGCACAAAATATTGCATTAACTACTGAGCTAAAAGCGACATTTGCGAAAACTGCAGTGTTGAAAAGTTTAGTTGCAAGCGATGAGAAAAAAGAAGTCGGTAAAAAATTCCGTGATTACTTTGATTTCTCTGAAAGCTTAAATAAAGTCCCTTCACACCGTTTATTGGCGATGCTCCGTGGCCGTCAAGAAAATGTCTTGGGCTTAAAAGTCGATGGTGAAGATGATGCACCATTGGCTCGTATTGATACTGAATACAATTTAGAAACAGCACAACCACAAGCACGTGCAGATTTCTTAAAACAAACTGCAAAATTATTCTGGCTCGGTAAAGTTCGTCCTGCGATTGAACATTCATTATTGACTGAAAAACGTTTGGCTGCTGAAGCTGAAGCGATGGATGTCTTTGCTGAAAACCTACGTCATTTATTACTTTCTGCTCCTGCAGGCGCACGTTGCACATTGGGTGTAGACCCTGGCATCCGTACGGGTGTGAAATTGGCTGTTGTCAATGCATCAGGTGATGTTCTTGCACACAGCACGATTTACCCATTTGCTCCGAAAGAAGACAAAGCTGGTTCAGTTGCTGAACTTGCGCGCCTTTGCCGCGAATTCAATGTTGAATTAATTGCGATTGGTAATGGTACTGCAAGCCGTGAAACTGAAGCTGTTGTGGCTGAAATGATGGCAGCAAATACAGACTTGAACTTGATTCGTGTGTCAGTATCTGAAGCAGGTGCGTCGGTTTACTCAGCATCTGAATTGGCGTCAAATGAATTGCCAGATTTAGATGTATCGATCCGCGGTGCTGTATCGATTGCACGTCGTTTACAAGATCCATTGGCTGAACTTGTGAAGATTGATCCTAAATCGATTGGTGTGGGTCAATACCAACATGATGTGAACCAAACCGGTTTGGCAAAAACGCTAGAAGCGGTTGTGGAAGACTGTGTGAACTCAGTAGGTGTTGATGTCAACACAGCATCATCTGCTATTTTGGGTTATATCGCGGGTCTAAATAAATCGATTGCACAGCAAATCGTTGAATTCCGCAAAGAAAATGGTCGTTTTGATAACCGTCAAAGTTTGAAGAAAGTACCTCGTTTAGGCGAACGTACCTTTGAACAAGCAGCAGGTTTCTTACGTATTCAAGATGGTTCTGAGCCACTTGATGCTTCTGCTGTTCACCCTGAATCTTATGGTTTAGTAGAAAAAATTGTGGCAGCGAAAGCAACCACAGTCAAAGATATTATTGGTAATACTGAAATTATTCGCCAAGTAAACGCCGAAGAATTTGTGAATGATCAATTTGGTTTGCCAACGATTCAGGACGTTTTATCTGAACTTGAGAAACCAGGTCGTGACCCGCGTCCAGAGTTCCGTACGGCGAAGTTCCGTGAAGACATCACTGAAGTGGCTCAGTTGACTGAAGGTTTACAGCTTGAAGGTGTGGTTACAAATGTGACGAACTTCGGTGCATTCGTGGATGTGGGTGTACACCAAGACGGTTTAGTGCATATTTCTGAACTTGCAAATGAATTTGTTGCAGATCCGCACAAAGTCGTGAAGCCAGGTCAAATTGTTCAAGTTCGTGTCTTGAATGTCGATGTTGAGCGTAACCGTGTTAACTTGTCTATGCGTGCAGAAGGTGCTGCTGCAGCGAAACCACAACGTCAACCACGTCGTGACAATGTACAGCAAGAACAACGAGGTGAGCGTAAGCCACATGCGAAACGTCCACAGCATGCCCGTCCGCAAGGCGACCGCCCACAAGGTCATAAAAAACCTCAAGCAGCGAAACCACAAGAAAATAAAATTGGTGGTTTAGGTGCGTTGTTATTACAAGCAGGGATTAAAGGTTCGAAGTAATCTTTAACTGTTAAAAAAACCTCCCATATGGGAGGTTTTTTTATATAAGATTAAAACAATCAAAGCTTAAATAAACTTAGAAGATCATGATGTTACGTAGTTATTATCAGGGTTCAGTTCAACAATTCATACATACAAATGAACAAGAAATTATGGGGGCTTTGGCACTACAGCATGAATTTGCATTGGAAGATTTACAAAAGAACGCTTGGTTAAAACAAATTGAGATTTTAAAACAACAGTTGGATTTTTTAGATGAGGGAGAAATCTTTTTTGAATTCTCTATTCCACGGATGGGTAAGCGCGTAGATAACATTCTTTTGATACGTAATTTAATTTTTGTTATTGAATTTAAAGTAGGTGAAAAGAGTTACCCACAATATGCTAAGACTCAGGTCATAGATTATTGTTTGGATTTGTTGAATTTTCATGAAGGTAGTCATCAGCAAAAGGTCATACCACTTTTAATTTCAACCCAAGCTCAAAGTTGTGAACAGTCATGGTCAGCGGTATCCACTTATCAAGATACTTTATGCTGTAACACCCATAATTTACGGATTGTAATCGAACAAGCGCTTTATCAATTTGCAGGTCTTACGCAACTTAATATCAAACAGTGGGTTGAGTCTCGATATAAACCAACACCCACAATTATTGAAGCAGCTCAGGCGTTATATCAAGGTCATACAGTGGATGAAATTTCTAGAAGTGATGCCGGTGCAAAAAATTTAGCGATCACTTCGAAAAAAATCGAACAAATTATTGAAGATGCAAAATTAACAAATAAAAAAACGATTTGTTTTTTAACGGGTGTACCTGGTGCAGGAAAGACATTGGCCGGTCTTAATATTGCGAACCAGCGTTTAAAAACAAATGAACAAGAACATTCTGTATTTTTATCTGGGAATGGTCCTTTAGTTGATGTTTTACGTGAAGCATTGGTTCGAAATACCGTGGAACTTGCTAAGCAACAAACAGAAAAAAAGACGCGATCTGAGGCAGAACGTGAAGCCAAAGCCTTTGTACAAAATATTCATCATTTTAGAGATCATTATTTGAAATCAAATGAGGTGCCAATCGAAAAAGTCGTTATTTTTGATGAAGCTCAAAGGGCCTGGCAAAAGGATCAGGTTTCAAACTTTATGAAACAGAAAAAAGGTATTGATAATTTTTCGATGTCTGAACCAGAGTTTATCATTAGTGTTATGGATCGCCACGCTGATTGGTGTGTCGTTGTTTGCCTGATTGGTGGTGGGCAGGAGATTAACACTGGAGAAGCAGGTGTTTCTGAATGGCTATCAGCATTAGAACATAAATACCCGAAATGGAAGATCTACTTTTCTAACAAAATTTTGCAGGATAAAGTCTATTTAACTGATCCTAAACAACAATTCTGGGTTCAAAAAAATGGAAAAAATGAGGAAGATTTACATCTTGCTGTTTCTGTCCGGTCATTTCGCAGCGAACAAGTTTCACATTTGATTCAACATGTATTAGATGGTGATGCAAAGTCCGCGAAAGAAACTTACCATATGATGTCCCAAGATTATCCTATTCTGCTTTGTCGTGATTTTAATGTTGCTAAACAGTGGTTAAAAAGAAAGGCTAAGGGTTCAGAGCGCTTTGGGGTTATTGCTAGTTCGGGTGCCAGACGTTTAAAAGCCGAAGGTATTGATGTAAAGAATAAAATAACACCTGCAGATTGGTTTTTGAATTCAAATACAGATGTACGTTCTGCGTATTATTTGGAAGATATTGCAACTGAGTTTGATGTGCAAGGCTTGGAAATAGATTACAGTTGCGTGGCATGGGATATTAATTTTTATTTTGATCAAGATTGGCAATTTCAAGCCTTTAAAGGTAGTCGATGGCAAAATATAAGGCAAACTGAAAAGCAGAAATACCTGTTAAATGCATATCGAGTGCTACTGACTCGGGCGCGACAAGGTATGGTGTTGTATATACCATCTGTAGATGACAGTGACTGGACTCGTCCCAAGAAATATTATGATTCGACGTATAATTTTTTGAAGCAATGTGGTTTCAATACGCTATAAAAAAACCTCCCATTTGGGAGGTTTTTTTATTTCTTTTAAGGCCTATCAAAGATAAATGAGCTGAATCTTAAACTTCGCAATAAAGTGTAAAAATCACACAAATTACGTATCAAAACACACTATAGAATCGTTCGATTGTCAGACAATATATAAGTCACGCCATAAAGTGGTCACAAACTTTAGGCTTTACATACTTACATCTAATTATTTGATATTTATTATAAACGGTAAAATGATGACATCTAAAATTGAACGATATCGATTTCATATTCACGACTTTTTATCTGGAACAGTGGTATTTCTCGTGGCTTTACCACTATGTCTCGGCATTGCATTGGCTTCTGGCGCACCGATTCTCTCTGGTATTATTGCCGGCATTGTCGGTGGTATTTTAGTTGGGGCACTGAGTGGCTCACATATCAGTGTTGCAGGGCCTGCAGCAGGTTTAACAGCAGTCATTTTGGTACAGCTTGAACTACTCGGCGGCAACTATGCCGCCTTTTTATTGTGTATTGTTTTTGCCGGTATTTTACAGATTGGATTTGGCATATTTCAGCTCGGTTTCTTTGCCAACTTTATTCCGAACAATGTCATATTGGGTTTGTTGGCAGCTATCGGGCTGATTTTGATTGGGAGTCAAATACCTTATTTGTTTGGCTTGAACCAATTTTCATGGTCTGTGCTGTGGCAGTCACAGCCGCTCGATTTGCAATGGGATATTGGTGCCGTTCTGATCGGTATCGGTAGCCTTGTGCTGATGTTGCTATGGGAGCAGAGCCCTTGCAAAAAGTGGGTTTTGCCTTCGGCCTTGGTTGCTGTCATTCTTGCTGCACTGTGTAATGCTGTGTTGGTGCTTAGTGGGTCACCTTTGGCAGTTCATCCATCGAACCTCATCCAACTTCCAAATCTTTGGGATCAGCCACAAAATGTGATGATTTTTCCAGATTGGACCGCTTTAAATAATCCTCTGATTTACACAGGGGCTATCACTTTGGCGGTTGTGGCGTCATTAGAAACTTTATTGAATTTGGAAGCAGCAGATAAATTAGATCCGCATAAGCGTTCGTCACCCCCCAACCGAGAGCTATGGGCGCAAGGTATCGGTAATGTTGTTTCGGGCGCTATAGGCGGGATGCCGCTGACGTCAGTAATTGTTCGTAGTTCGGTCAATGCCAGTGCTGGAGCTAAAAGTAAATGTTCTGCCATCTTTCATGGCGTGTTGCTCCTGTTTGCCGTGCTGTGTTTAGTGCCTTTGATGAACATGATTCCGCTTTCAGCATTAGCTGCAATTTTAATCCTCACAGGTTTTAAACTGACGCATCCTAAATTGTTTAAACAGTTGTATTTAAAAGGTTGGAAACAATTTATTCCTTTTATCATTACCTTGTTGGCGATTTTACTCACAGACTTATTGCTCGGAATCTTGATTGGTTTAGCCAGTAGTGCGGCCTTTATTTTATACGCCAATTTTAATAAGGGACTGAAGGTGTATAAAGAGCATCATTTACATGGGGTTATTACACGGATTGAATTGCCTTCACAAGTCAGTTTTCTCAACCGTTCGGCATTAATTTCGGCATTGGAGCATATCCATCGCGGCGAACAAGTGGTGATTGATGCCACACATGTGAGTGATATGGATGCTGATATTTTCCAACTCATTCAAGAGTACCAGCAGGAAAAGGCAGCACAGCGTAAAGTGCAAGTGCAGTTGATTGGTTTCAAGGCACACTATGCCGATGCGCAGGAGGCGGCATTAGATATAGATATTAGTACTGCAGCTTTACAGCAACGTTTGACGCCAGAGGCTGTGCTCGCTTTGCTTAAAGCAGGCAATGAACGTTTTGTACAAAATGAGCGTTTGCAACGAGATATCTATCGTCAACTGCGGGTGACCGCAGAAGAAGGGCAGCATCCGATTGCGGCAGTGTTAGGTTGTATGGATTCTCGTGCGCCGACTGAAATGATCTTTGATGTTGGAATTGGTGATTTATTTAGTTTGCGCATAGCGGGGAATGTCGCGGGGCAAAAAGTTTTGGGTTCATTAGAATTTGCCTGCGAAGCCAACGGCGCCAAAGTGATCGTAGTGCTTGGTCATACGGACTGTGGTGCGGTTAGCAGTGCTTGTCAGTTGCATTTAGCTGGTCAATCGATTCAGAGCCTGACGCGTATGCCACATATTCAATATGTGCTGGGGCCACTCAATGAGTCTGTATCGCGTGTTGCCGAATTGATGCAACCACAAACGCTGAGTCCGGCATTTTTAGAGCAAGTGACGCAAATGAATGTGCATTACAACATCCGCTATATTTTGCAAAATAGTGAAGTGCTACAGCAATTGGTGCAAGAAGGTAAAGTGGCGATTGTTGGTGCAGTGTATGATGTAAGAACTGGACGGGTTAATTTCTTCGGATAAATAAAATCCGATGACATAAAAAAGGATCATCATGAACACATGATGATCCTTTTTATTGAACTAAAATACATTAGCGAATCATCGGTACAATCCAACTGGTAATGATCAGCAAAATACCGAAGTGTCCCAATTTACGGGTGACATATACCAATTTTGACGGCTTTTGTTCCAATTGTTTCGCATAGTCTTCAATACTAATGCCTTGTTTTGCATTACTGGTAAATAAAAACACCGCCAAATCGATACAAATTAAAATCGTACCAACATCTGCCACCACTTCCATTAAATCGTATTGGCCGCTGATCAAGGCGGTTGACACTTGATAAACAAGGAAAAGTGCAAAAGCGATGCAGGCATACTGCAAAACAGTTAAAAATATCCGCATAAATCTATACTAAATAAGCTCAAAATTTTGAAATAGGATTATAGCGTCCCTCGCAAGAGATTACTGTAACGCTCAGAGTGCTTGCATGACTGCTGGGAAATGTTGCTTTTCAACCAACTCCAAAAACTCATCGCCCATACGCTGACTTTCAGCCACACATTGATTCCACATTTTAATGCGTTGTTGGTTGTCTAAGCCTTTGAGGGTAAAGTCTTTACGGTCAGGCAGTCGGCCAAGCGGCAAGCTTGCAAGGTATTCTTGTGAAGGTGACAGTAACAGGGTACGCGCCTGATTTTCAGGATTGGCTTGGCGTTTAAATAATTTATCAAACCAACCTGGGGTGATGCTATCCGTGAAATGTGGATACAGCACGATGCCCTGACTTTGGAAGGGTAGGTCAATATGATAGTCAATCAGGCCGCCATCGCGGTAACTGCCTTGTGGCGCATCAGGGATATCACGTATCGCGGCCATGACACCGGGAATAGATGCAGAAGCCATAAGCCACGGCATGACACTGTCTTGAGTCAATGCATGGTAATGCGTGGTAAAGCCATCATCCGCCACGGTAAATTGATGACCTGACACAGGCTGACTAATTACACGCTGCATGAAATAACGACTGTGTTTACGTGCGAGCGCTGTCGTGCCCACGATCCCTGCGACAGAGGCTAACAGAGGCAGGGCTTTATCACTTTGGAAAATATGCTGAGCTTTGACTGAAAGCACAGTGAGGTGATAATCCGGGTGATTAACCAGTGCCGCTTCTTGACCTTGAATCAAATCGATCAGCATGCCACGACACACATCGCTGACTTCTTGACGGCTCATCTTTTTATGAAAGCTCAGATTGGTATACAGCTCAGAGAGGCGTTTCGTCCCTTCAATGGCTCCCCAAGCAGCAATACTGGCAAAGCGCCAACTGCCAATCGATGAACCAATTAAAGTACGCTTTTGTTGCGCGCGTGGCAAAAAGTCAGCAAAAATCGCCTGATCTAAACCTTGAATACCAATGCCTTTCGGACCACCCGCAGCACCGGGCAGGATATCCACTTGAGCAGCGTTTAAACCCTCTTGTTCAATCAGTTGGCGGGCTAAATGGCCAGCACGGATATTGAGCGCAGGCGGTCTTTTTTGCAAAATTTGAGTCATGGTAGTCGCTTAAAATACAGTCGTAGAATTATTCTAGTGCGTTTTTGCACAGACCCAATGGCTGAAACTTCCGACAAATGACTTCTCAGTCATATCAGGGCGTCTCTCAGGAATGCTGTAATAGTTGTTCGTTATGCCGATGCAATTGAAACAAACTGAGGCAGACGATTGCCCATGTCGCCATTGGAAAGACCGCCCAAGCAAATAGGTTAATGATAAAAATCACGGCCCCAGCTAATAACCAATAATTTAACCCCGCCATCAGCTTTTGCTGTGGCAAACAAAGTAGGAATAAACAGGGAAGTGCATTAAAGAGAATGATCCACCAAAATGTAGCGCTATGCTGCATCCGATACAGGGTGGTGTTGGCTGTCGGTTGCCAGTTTAGGAAAGGCATGTGCATATTTAATTGAACTAGCACATCGAGCAGGGTCGAAAAACTATACAGCAAGGCCGTTGCACATGCTCGGAGTGGATTTCGACTATACAGTACCCCTAAATAACTGTATGACATGGCGTTCAGCCTTATTCAAATTTTTGAATTTTTTTGTTTTTATGGCTTTAAGCCTTTTATTGTCAAAAGGCTTAAAGGAGCTATGGATACATCAAGATCATTTAAACACAGATTATTTAAACACACGCCAAATGGAAAGTAAGCTTGAAAGTGCAATTAATACGATGGAAACATACCATGGCGCAATTATCGCGATGGAGAGGAAGATGGCCATAATACTGCCAAAAACCCAACTACGTTTTTGCTGATGTTCCATTTGCAAGCGCATGCTTTGCAGTTCATTCAGTTGTTTGGCATGCCAAGCCGACTGATTTTTTAAACCATTCAGACTGTCGATCATCAGCGTTGGTAAATCTTGCGCACCTAAAAGTAAGTCTGGAATTTTTTGTCCGAGTTCTTTTAAGTTTTTCTGCGGATTCATTTGCGCTTTAATCCAATCGGTGAGGATTGGTTTTGCCAAACTCCAAATATCCAATTCAGGATAGAGATCAGTTCCTAAACCTTCCACATGCACTAAAGTTTTTAGTAAAAGCATCAGTTGTGGCGGAATCTCTAAATGGAAACGACGCGCAATATCCATCACTTGAATCAGGATGCCGGCGAAGTCCAATTCATGCATTGGTTTAGAGACCATTGGGCCCACAGTGCGACGCATTTCACGTGCTAAGGCATCTTGATCTGTACCCGGTGGAATCCAACCCGCTTGATGCACGATTTGAATCAGCTGCATAAAATCGCTGTTCATAACCGCAAGCAGCATGCGTGCTACGGTCATTTGGTCGTGCTTTGAAAGCTCACCCATAATCGCGCAGTCCAGTGCAATAAAGCGTGGATTGCTTGGATTGATGGTTTCGACGAAGACATTCCCCGGATGCATGTCTGCATGAAAGAAGTTGTCGCGGAACACTTGGGTAAAGAAAATGGTGAGCCCTTTTTCGGCTAAATCTTTACGATCCATGCGCAAGCGATCAAAGGTCGCAATATCAGAAATCGGCACACCGGTAATACGTTCTTCGACCATGACATCACGGCTGTCCATATAGACCTCAGGCACGTACATCATGCTTGAACCGGTGAAGTAATGACGCATACGACGTGTGTTATCCGCTTCTAAAGTCAAATCCAATTCATTGAGAATAATTTGACGGTAGTCCTGAATAATTTCGGACAGATGCAGGGCACGAGCGGCTTCTAGGCGTTTTTCAAGGAACTGACCAAGCCACTCTAATATTTCAAAATCATGCAGAATTTGATTGCGAATATTCGGGCGAGTCACTTTCACCACGACTTCGCGACCATCATGCAGGGCAGCAGTATGCACTTGTGCAATAGATGCTGCGGCTAATGGTTGCTCGTCAAAGCGTGCAAATAAGGTATTAACATCGGCTTTAAGTGATTCCTGAATGCGCATTTTGGCAACGTCATTCGAAAAAGGTTTTACACGGTCTTGTAGAAGCACCAATTGCTGTAAAACTTCAGGTGGAATCAAATCACGACGGGTAGACAGTAATTGCCCCATTTTAATGGCCAGCGGGCCCATCTCTTCTAAAGCTTGTTTGAGCTTGAGCGGATTTTTTCGCTCGCGGCTTGACCATGCCGCAGGGTGCATGCGAATGAGAGAAAGAATATGACGGGCTTTTTCCGGTAATTCTTCCGCAGGAAACAACGTGTCGAGTCTATAGTGCGCAGCAATGCGCCAAAGGTCGAGTAAACGTGAAACGTGCGGAATCATATATGCAATTACCTAGTCTTAAGTGTTGTCTTGTAATGAGTCAATTTGGCTGTGCAGCTGCTGAATTTTTGCTTCTGCACGGTCCAGATTTTGATTCAAAATTCGGGTGTCTTGATTCAGGTCATCCATTTGCCAGCGTGGGGCAAGCAAGCCTGAATCTTCTTTTAACGCGTCTTCAGCAAAGAACAAATGGCTTTGTAAAGTACGTTTGAGATGTTTGGGTGCAAGTTGTAACTTAGCAATTTCATGCGCAAGGCTTGGACCAATCCAAGGGCTTAGATGCGAAGCTAAATCAGGCTCAGCTTGCTGCATAATGCGCTGGATATCCTGCAATAAGTGATAATCACCTTGCAATGGAATATTGCCGACATCTTCAGCCAACAGCAGTTTGAGGAGCTCGACGACCGTTTTGATATGTAAGGTCGCCGTTGCTTCAGTTATGTTTGACTGCTGCTCGAAAGGGCGTTGCTCAAAGATGGATGCAGTTTCAGTATGTCCTGTTGGCGTCGGTTCTAAGCGAACTTTATGATCATCAAAAAACACATCCACCGACAGCTGTGGTGAGTCGATCACCACACGAAGCATTTTGCCTTGCAATTCATTCAGTTGGATGCGAGTAATAGCATCCAAATCAATGACATGATGAATTAAGCGTTCAACTGCACCAAGTGCGAGAATCGACCACATAGTTCAGCCTGCAGTATTAAAGTTTGAAACCACGGTGTACAGCCACGATACCACCCGTTAAGTTGTGGTAATCACAGTTTTGGAAGCCCGCATTTTCCATCATACCTTTAAGCGTACGTTGGTCTGGGTGCATACGAATTGATTCTGCAAGGTATTTATAACTTTCAGAGTCATTTGCTACGATTTTTCCCATAATTGGTAATGCAGTGAATGAGTACAAATCATACAGTTTTGAGAATGGTTCAAATACCGGTTTAGAGAATTCTAAAATCAGTAAACGACCACCTGGCTTAAGAACGCGGTACATTGCAGCAAGAGCAGCATCTTTGTCAGTCACATTACGTAGACCAAATGAAATGGTTAATAGGTCAAAACTGTTGTCTGCAAAAGGTTCTAAAGTTTCAGCATTGGCCAAAACGAAATCGACATTGGTACAACCAGCATCAATGAGGCGGTCACGACCGACATTGAGCATCGATTCGTTAATGTCTGAAAGCACCACATGACCTGTCGGACCAACTTCACGACTGAACACTTTGGCAAGGTCGCCTGTACCGCCTGCAATATCCAGTACGTGCTGACCGCGACGAACACCTGACATGTTAATGGCAAAACGTTTCCATAGACGGTGAATACCAAATGACATTAAATCATTCATGATGTCGTATTTTGCAGCCACTGAGTGGAAAACTTCCGCGACTTTTTGCGCTTTGTCTTCGCTGCTCACGGTCTGATAACCAAAGTGTGTGGTTGGCCCAACATTACCTGTGTTCGCGCCACGTGGCAGATTATATTTGGGTACTGAACCTGTCACAGGTGTGTCGGTCAGACGTTGTTCTAAAGATTGTTGCTGACCTTGCGCTGTCCCTTGTGGTAAAGGTTCAGTTAAGAATGGACTCGCTTTGTCTGTATTTTGTGCCGACTCAGGTGTAGGGGCAGGCGTTTGATTCTCGTTAGACATTAGAGTCACTCCTAACTTATAAATAGGGTTAATGTTGCTTTGTAAGCATGATGACAGATTCTCTGTTGTTATACAGCAGTCATTTGCATTTGTTGTGAATAATATACAGAAAAAATAAGGGGCTGCTGTAATTGCTTTGCAAAACCCCTATAAAAAATCTGAATTCAGCCTTGAACGCCCTGTTTGTTTTATATCAAATGTGGGCTGAATGGGGATGATAATTTTGTTAGGTCGCAGGCTGAAACGGGTTCGGGTCTCCAGCATGTACACGGTCAATGATTTGACGTTCTACAGTGGTAAATTCACGCACAAATTTTTCTGCTGACTTAAGTGGTTTCATTGCGAGAAAGCCATCTTGCATAAAGTCATACATCACTTCGAAGTTATATTTTATTGCTGCACCTTTGCACATCTTAAAGGCGGTATAGACCATAAATGAGCGCATATATTTATCTAAATTACGACCTAAATCGTCCAATAGTTGCAGCTGTAACATACGGTCCTTGCCCTGATCGAGCTTAAGATAAGTCTGGCGCATCATTTCATCGGTTAAGGGCAGATTGGATGGATAATCTTCTAATAATTGCATGGCCACTTGTTCATCAAGCTGTACGGCTAAAATGGCAAGTTGAACGCCCGAAGTACCAGTCTTTATGGCATTGTCTGGAATCAATTTTTCAGCTTTGTGTGCATAGCGCGTGAGACGAGCAATTTGTGCTGCTAATGCATCAAAATCAGGACCGCCATATAAACGATTAATAAAATATTCAGACATCAGCACATTGTGTTTTTCAGCAAATTGTACGGCATGTGTGCGTTGCATACGTTGTTTTTGCCACTGCTGGACATCTTGTAAACGCTGTAAAATTTCTGGCTTTTTGTGGTAGTTCAACTGGTAATACAGTTCAAGTAAATCATCTAATACTGCAAGTTTGGACATTGAGTGTCTCAATTATTTTTTAGATGTTTGAATCTTAGTGGGTGTTGGAGCTTAGGGCTATGACAAAGTGACGAAATTACAGGTCAATCTGAGTCAGTTTGTTGCAGAAACGGTCATATTTTCCATTTCAGCATATACATGAAAGCATTGTTGTGGGGTGAAGGGCATGGTTATACTCAAAACAGAATAAAACCAAGGGTCCGCCATGAGCTTAAAAGAAACAGAATTTCAATTGATGGATGAAGAACAACTCTCGGTTGAGCTGATTGAAGCGCAGTATCAACTGAAAAATACCAGCCGTCAGCCCAATGCCAAAAGCATGTTGATTTTAGTGAGTGGAATCGAGCTTGCGGGTAAGGGAGAGGCTGTCAAACAGCTCCGCGAATGGGTCGATCCACGCTACTTAAGGGTGAAAGCGGATGCCCCGATCATGTTTAATCAAAAACAAACCTTTTGGCAGTCTTATGCACGGTTTATTCCTGCCGAAGGGCAAATTATGGTGATGTTTGGAAACTGGTACAGTGATTTGCTCAGTACCGCTATGCATGTGTCGAAGCCTTTGGATGAAACCTTATTTGATGAATATGTCGAGAACATGCGAGCCTATGAACAAGACCTAAAAAATAATCATGTCGATGTGATTAAAGTCTGGTTCGATTTATCGTGGAAATCCTTACAAAAACGTTTGGATGAAATGGACCCGAGTGAAGCGCGTTGGCATAAATTGCATGGTTTAGATTGGCGCAATAAAAAGCAATATGACAACCTACAACGTTTACGTCAGCGTTTTAGCCATGACTGGGTCATCATCGACTGTGAAGATGAGCAAGTCCGTGATCAACAATTTGCACAGCATATTTTACGGACCTTAAAACATTGTCCAACACATGAAACCACGGCGGTGGGGCGCTGGAAACAAGCCAAAACCCCACAGGCGTTATTGGAACCCAGCACTGCCGTCGCTGATGAAGCTGATTATAAAAAAGAATTAAAAAAATTAAGCCGCAAGGTGGCTGAAGCTTTACGTTTTGATTCACGCAATGTGGTGATCGTGTTTGAAGGGATGGATGCCGCAGGGAAAGGCGGGGCAATTAAACGCATCGTCAAAAAGTTGGACCCACGCGAATATGAAATTCATACCATTGCAGCACCCGAAAAATATGAGCTGCGCCGTCCGTATTTATGGCGCTTTTGGAATAAAATTCTCCCTGAAGAAAAGATCACGATTTTTGACCGCAGTTGGTATGGTCGCGTTTTGGTAGAGCGGATTGAAGGCTTTGCCAATACGGTTGAATGGCAGAGGGCCTATGATGAAATCAACCGTTTTGAAAAGGATCTATATGACAGTCAAACGGTTGTCATCAAGTTCTGGTTAGCCATTGGAAAGGATGAGCAAGCTGCACGGTTTAAAGCTCGAGAAGTAACCGCGCATAAGCGTTTTAAAATTACTCCAGATGACTGGCGGAATCGCGACCGTTGGGATGATTATCTCAAAGCTGCGGCAGATATGTTGCAACGTACGGATACAGAATATGCGCCGTGGCATGTGATCGCGACCAATGACAAACATAGTGCGCGCTTACAGGTATTAGAGACGATCTTAGCGCAATTGAAAGCAGATTGAATGCATGAAAAAAGCCACGATATTCGTGGCTTTTTTCATTTTCAAAACTCGCTCATTTTCAGATCTACTTAATCTTTAGATCTATGGTTTAGATCACTTTGATTCTTAAATCTTATAGATTTGCTAGACATCGCTCCGTTAAACATTGTTCGGCGTTGGGACAGGTTGGTTCGGAAATTTCTGTTGAATACGCTTCGCCAATTGGTAGCTTTCTTCTACATGGGTTTCAGCGACTTTTTTCATCACAATATAACCCAAACTGGCTGCTACCAATTGTCCACCTAATGGAATAAATTTAGTCACTTGTTTGGTAATATATTTTGCTGCAATGTTATTTAGCGATTTTTTCATCGCGGTTCGTGCAACCACTAAACCAGAAAATTCGACACCACGTTTACGCAGTTCTGTCCAATGAATTTGTTTGGTTTTCGGATCATACACACTAATTTGATCTGGCGCTAAACCAAAACGCGCATTAATTTCTGGAATGAGCTGTGACAAAATTCCGACGTCAATCACCACATCCAAAAATGGCACAGGAATAATAGCTGCACCTGCTGAAAAATAAGCACGTTTTTTGACGAGCTCTAAGCATTCAGCGCGAATAATGTCCAGATTTAAGTTAGGGTCGATGGAATCAGGAATGTTATCAATTTTCATAAGCAGATACCCTTGATACTGGATTGGTTTTTTTCTCATAAAGTATCATTAAGATACTTGTTTAAAAGCATTTTTTGCAATCTATTCTCTTGTCAAAGTCGCATAGACAGCCCAAGATGTATAGTAAATAATCATTGTTGTTTTGTAGTAGTTGGTCACTCAGGCTGTAAAGGTAATCCATGGCAATACATGTAATTCAAAGTCAACGAATCGAAGTTTTGGTGGATTGTCTAATCGAAAAATTGAAATCGAATCAATCGACCAATGCTTTGTCCGTCTTGCAAGAACGACATATCGTGGTGCCCGATCAAGCCATTGCTGCATGGTTAGAAAAACAAATTGCTGAAAAAATCAGTATTAGTGCCAATATTAAGCATCATCGTAAAATTTTAGGGTTGCAGTGGAAAGCCTACGATTGGGCCTTGCCGAATAAACAAGACCGAGAGCGGATTAAAGGTATCAACATGCCGCCGTTGATTATGCAATGGCGTATTTATAATGCTTTAGCGGTTTTTATTGCAGCTGATCAGTTTGATGCAGCACAGATTCCGACAGATGTTCAGCCCTTAGTTCAGCGTATTTTTGACAGCACAGCACAGCTCTCAGATCGAAAAAAACGTGAGCAAAAGCGGCAAGAAATGTTGTACTGGATCGCTGCTCAAGTCACTCGGCTTTTTACCAACTACATGGCCTTTCGTGGCAGTTGTATTCATACCCCAGATGAAGGTGTTGAGCACTGGGTTTGTCCACATTGCGATACTGACTGGCTAAAAGCGTGGAGTTATAACCAGCCGTTAAATATTATGCAACTTACAGGTCTGAAACCTGAACAAGCTGATGAATATCTACCGACTCAGGCTCGACAACTGGAGCATTGGCAGCGTTGGCTGTGGCATCAAGTATTCCAAAAAGACTTTAATGACCGTCAGGAAATAGACAATAAATTTTGGTTTGCCTTGGCGCATGCTGAGCAAAATCGGCAGCAGCAATTTGATTTGGATGCTGAGGATGATGATGAGCGTCACCAAACCTATAACGGTTTGCCTGAACAGATTTTCGTCTTTACGACCTTAGAATTACCCCCTGCACAACTGAAATTTTTATATCGCTTGGCAGCGTATACCGAAGTGCATCTGTTGTATTTCAACCCATCGCGTGAGTATTGGGCAGACATGGTCGATCCCGTATGGAAAGATCGTTATAACTTGAAATTACAACAGCGTTATATTGAGCGAAATCCCAATGTCAGCACGGCACAAATTCAGGCCTATCTGAGTACGACCAATGCCGAATTTCGTGAATCTCAGCATTCATTACTGACGCGTTTAGGTAAACGTGCGCGGGATAACTTTGCATTATTGGTGAATATGTCTGGTGGCGAAGGTTGGGAAGATATTTTTCCAGACACCGAGCCGACAACGCTGCTCGCTCAAATTCAATATGACATCATGACCCTAGAAGAACCCAAGCAGCATCAATATGCACTCGCGGGTTCAGATGAATCGATTCAATTTCATGTCTGTCATTCTAGCCTGCGTCAATTAGAGGTTTTACGTGAGCAGTTGGTACATTGGTTGGCCGAGGGCACGGAACAGGAGCCACGCCATCCGAGTGATATCTTGGTCTTGGTGCCAAATTTAAAAGAGCTTGAACCGCATATTCGGACGGTCTTTTCGACGACTCGTGGCATGGGACGCAGTGCGGTGGATTTACCTTATATCCCAGTCAAAATTGCAGGGGTGGTCAGCCAAGATATTCAAAATGCATGGCAAGCTTTCGTTGGACGCATTGAAATTAGCCAAGGTCGTTTTACCGCAGAAGATTTTCATGATTGGCTGAATTTGAATGCGGTGCAAGAACTGTATCAGCTCGACCATGTGCAAATGGAACGTATGATGGAACTGCTGATTCAAGCTGGTTTCCGTCGTGGTTTAGACGAACAGCACATGTTGGCTTATTTGTCCGAGCAAGACCGAGATTATCGTTATACCTTTAAATTTGCATTAGACCGTTTAGCTTTAGGAATTGCGATACCACAACATGCCGTATTTGAGGACACCTTAAGTTTTGCAGGGGTGTCGAGTAGTGATTTTGAGTTGGTTCAAACTTTAATTCAGATCTACCGAGATATCAGTGCGCGTCGAGATTGGCTCAATCCGAATCTCAGCACACAGACTGTCAAAGTGTGGTTGCAACAATTAGATGCAGATTTAAAGCCTTTTGTGGAAGCCTGTGGTCGAGCATTTGAAACCATTCGCAGTGTGATGCGTGCGATGACGCAACGTCTGCATAATGCCCAAAGTGATAAAGTTGAGTCGCTCCCAAACAGCTTTAATTTGCCATTATCTTTGCTGCTCAAAGAAATACAACAAGGCATCGATAGCTCTGCCGATCAGATCGAACCGACAGGATCAGTGACCTTTGCGGACATGGGGAAAATCCGCCAAGTCCCATTTTCATTGGTGGTGTTAATGAACATGGATAGCGGCAAATTTCCGCGTCGTGATCAGCAAGTGCCTTTTGATTTGATGGATGTGTTTAAACCGGTTTTGGGTGATCGCTCTCGTTTGGAAGATGATAAAGGTGCATTTTTAGATGCCTTGTTATTTGCCCGACAGTCCTTGTGGATTTTCTATAATGGCTTTGATGTCAATGATGGTGAAAGTCGGGAGCCATCATCCGTGATATATGAATTTAGCCAGTTCCTCGCACGGATGATTCAGCCGCAGCAATTGAACCAACCCCATGATGTCATGCTGGATTTGGATGGCTTACGCATTCCACAGCAGCTCGAGCCGCTATACCATATTTATCCTTTGCAGCCTTTTGACCCGATGGGTTTTCAGCAGTCGAAAAACTTACGATATAAAGATCAATGGTTTGCTGTGGCGGAACATATTTTAGATCAGTCTGGACAACGCCAATCGTGGATTAACCGTGATTATCCTGTGCATGATGAGCAAGAAGTACGGGTTTTAGATGGTCAAGAATGGATTAAAGATGTGGTGTTTCCTGCCCGTGCATATTTGAAAACGCTTGGCGTGGCCAGTGTCTATACTGGTGACCAATTGCCGCAGCAAGAGCCTTTATTGCTCGACCGTTTACAGCAATATCATGTCCGTGACTTATTGCAAAAGCATTATGTGCAACCTGCCTCTCGTGTCCATCAAGCTGAGGATCAGAACTCTACGACTCCAACTGAACCGGATATGGCCTTGTTCCAAGATGTACTGCCTGTGGGACATAGTCAAATAGCGACTTGGAAGCTCAGTTTGCAAGAGCAGGCACAGTTATTAGAGCGTTTGGATGGACGCCGTGTAACCGCGACCACCTTACAAAACTTACAGCTTGAACCGCATTTGATACTGAGTATCACCGTGCCTGAAGACTCTCAGAGTATGCATTGGTTAAGCTGTATGGCGTCTGGGGCAAAGCCTAAGCGTCAGACGCAAACCTGGCTCGAATATCTATTGTGGTTGAGCTATTTAGACTTAGGCGATGAGGGCGCGACGTATCGTCGTGAAGTGATTTGTAATGATAAAAGCATAGTCTGTTGTGGATTAAGCTCTGCACAAGCCAAGCTGCAGCTCAGTGAATGGGTGGCGATGTGGAAACATGCACAAAAACGTCCTGTGGTGCTGCCTGCTGCCTTAATTCGCCAAGAAAAATGCACTTGGGTGGAAAATGAAACAGGCCAACTCATGCCTGATAATTTTGCAAAGCTTCAAGAGGAATGGCTGAAAAATCATAGTTTTGGTGGAGTGGAGTTGGAGTCGAATGAAGCCAATAGCCACCATCGTGATTGGAGCTTTATTTTACAGCAACAAGCGGCAGATGAACTTCTGGCATTGTCCTGTCGTTATTATGCAGAACGTTTATATCATGTGATGGATACCGAGGCGGATGACGGCCTAAAAAAACTTAATGTCATCAAGCCTGAGGTGAAAAAATGAATATGCCACAGCAAGCGATGAAAATGTCCACCAACCCGATTGCAGACATGAGCTTTACCGGACTGCACTGGATTGAAGCCTCTGCGGGTACTGGTAAAACCTATACGCTTTCCAGTCTGATGGTGCGGATTTTTCTCGATCGTTATATGCCGAATCAGGTCATTGCCACTACCTTTACACGTAAGGCTACAGCGGAACTCAAAGCGCGGGTTCGGCTGCGGATTGAAGAAACCCGTGACTTTATTTATGGCCTGCTCGCGGCATCTCAAGGTGAGTTGGCCGAACTTCAGCAAAGTTTGAGTGACCCCTTGTATCAGCAAGTGCTGAAAGATCATGGGCATCACTTAGATTATGCCTACAATCGTCTGAACGTGGTCTTACAACAATATGAAGAACTCTTTGTCGGAACTTTAGACAGCTTTAGTCAAAAGTTATTACGTGAATTTGCCTTTGAAAGTGGTCGTATCGAACAGGTGCAAATCAGTGATGATGAAGACCTGCATATTGAACGGATCATTCATGATTTATTAAGAGATTGGATCCAGCAGCAGCCTGCACATTTGATTGAATATTTGATGTTGAATCATCAGTTGAAAGGTCCTGAATATTATCTGGGCGTGGTAAAGGAAAGTCTAAATTTCCCATCGGTGGATTTACGCGTCCCTGAATTACCCGAAAATGCCTTGGCGCATTTTGAAGCGATGTGTCATCAGCTTGCACAAATGCTGCCTGCCGCTCGTGTAGAGCTTGCAGCGTGTTTTGATGCCGCAAGTCATTATAAAAACCTGGTGGACGCTCGACGTTTTAATAAAGGGGCATTTTTTGTCACCTTTAACACACGCATTCCCGAGTTTTTACAGCACTTTGAAGCTGCGGGTAGCCAAGGGGTTTTGACCCAGTCCGACGTGTTACAACCGACGATGAAAGCCATTCGCTCATTGTTTTATGATCCGAATAAAACTGAATTTAAGCCACGTGTCTTTAAAGACAAAGTCGTTGAAGAACAGCCGGATATCTCAAAAGAATTTTATCAACATGCTTTTGTTCAACAACTCCGAGCGGTGCTCAATGCTTATGAACATATCAATCAAGCAGAACAATTTCTAAACTTTTATTTGGCACAGGAAGTTAAAAAGCGTTTGCCTCAAGTGTTGTCCCACGCTGGGGAAACCACCTTTTCACAACAAATTCGGACCTTGTCGGAAGCCTTACAGCAAAGCTCAGCAGCAGGGAAAGACAGTTTTGCCGCTCATGTTTTGGCACGATATCCGCTGATTTTAGTCGATGAATTTCAAGACACCAACCAAGATCAAGATGACATGCTATCCAGTATTTGGCGGGTCAAGGAGCGCTTACATCAGGGCTGTATGATTATGGTTGGCGACCCCAAACAGGCGATTTATGGATTCCGTGGCGGTGACATGCTGACCTATCGTAAAGCGCGTCATGATATTCAAACCAAGGGTGGACGTTGTTATACCTTGAACAAAAACCATCGTTCAGTCAAAAACTTGGTTGAAGTGGTGGATGCCTTGTTTCATCGGCAAACGGACTTTGGTGAGCAAGTTGAATACACCCCGATTCAAGCAGGTGAGCGTGAGCATCCGCCGTTGATTGATCATGATCAAGTCAATCCACAACCTCTGCGTTGGTTGGCTTTGGATGAAACGCTGAATGAAGCTGAGCAAGTGGCTTGGCAGATTCAGTCATTGCTCAACCAAGCGCAGCAAGGACATTTATATTTTCAAGACAACAATACCCAGCGAGCACTGACAGCAAACGATATTGCGGTCTTGGGGCAAAACCATTTCGACTTAGAGCAAGTGCAACAATGTTTATTGCAGCTCGGCGTTCCTTGTTATAAAGCATCTCGGGACAGTGTCTATAAAAGTTCCGTCGCACAAGATGTAGCCGCTTTGCTGACCGCGATTTTGAATCCCTATCAAGAAGCCAAGGTGAAACGTGCGCTGCTGAGCCGTTTATTGGGTTTTGATCTGAAACAACTGGTCGCACTCGAACAGCAGGCAGATGAACTGAGCGACATCATCGAAAAACTCGAACAGATTCGACAAATTTGGAATGAGCAAGGATTCCGCAGCGCGTGGAATAGCTGCATGACGGTCTTTCAGGTGTGGACGCGTTTGGTGGCTGGGCAAAGTCGAGATAATGAACGCACAGTGGTGAATTTACGCCATATCGCAGAATTATTAAGTCAGCAAAGTGAACATTACACAGGTGCACATAAGCTTTATCAATGGTTTATTCGCCAAATCAATTTAGGCATCAATAATGAAAGTACCCAGGAGCGAAAATTGACTGGGCAATTGGGGGTGCAACTGATGACGATTCATGCATCCAAAGGCTTAGAGTTTGGTTGTGTATTTTTATTGGGAGCAAATGCAGGCTTAAGTGAAAAAGGCAATTTGAATTTTTCCCTTAAAGACAATCAGCAAAAAAGCCTTGGGTTAGAACGTGTGATTGCCGTGAAGTCTTCGGACTTACCCGAAGATGATATTCAACAAAATGATGCGCGCAATGAAGCAGAGCATCATCGCTTGTGGTACGTGGCGTTGACCCGTGCCAGTTATCGTGTCTATGCCGTGCTACGTCATCATGAAGTAGAAAAGAAACAAATGGCAGAAGCGCGTTCAGGACTGACTTTTTGGCGTGGAAGCGAACCTGATCTGTTCCAACATACAGAAAGTGTGGATGCTGATGTTTTGCGTGCAGCACCACCAATTTTGACTCAGACTCAGGTTGAAACTGTTGTATTAGACGCGGAAGAAATTCCCAACAGCCATTTTTATCCACGGGAAACCACCAGTTTTACCGCGCTCACGCGTACGGCACATAAGACACATATACAACGTGACCAATTGGCAGCGGTTGTGACCGAGCCAGAAGACAGTGCTGCCGATGAAGTGGAACAGCTTGAAATTATTGAAGCAGAAACTGCAGAGAAAATTAGTTGGATTAAACGGCACTTTCCAAAGGGAACCAAGCCCGGAAGTTTCTTGCACAAGTTGATGGAAAAAGTTCGATTTAGCACCCCAGAAGATAAGTTGGCCAAAGCCATCGCAACGCGTTTTCATAGTGATGTTGAGTTTGATTCGCCGCAAATATTGCAAAATTTGATTAAACAGTTTGGGCAAACGGCGAACCCTGAACAAGACGAAGCTGAACTGATTGAAGAAATGCAGGAATGGTACAGTCAAATCATTCATACACCGTTGCATGATGGTTTTAGCCTGCATCAGTTAAACGATGGTGAATATCGTTCAGAAATGGACTTTCATTTAAGTATGGCAGATCGTGCATTGGCAATACGTAAAATACGCATGCTATTTGAAAGCCTAAATGAGCCAGATTTACGGATACAAGATTTGAATGATGTGTTTACAGCACGCTATCTGACGGGGTCGATTGACTTGGTATATTATGATGGTCAGCGTTATCACATTGCCGATTATAAAAGTAATTTCTTAGGCGATCAGACCGCACATTATAATCATGCCTATATTCGAGAAAGTATGAGTCATTCTAGTTACTGGTTGCAGGCGGCTTTATATTTGGTGGCCCTACATCGTTATTTGAAAGCCGTGATGAAAGACTATGACATGAAGCAGCATTTGGGTGGGGCGAGTTATTTGTATCTTCGCGGTATGGATGGACAGTCCGATCGTGGGGTATATCACTGGAAGCCGGCGGATACATTCATTCAAAACCTCGATGCAATATTGAGCGAAAAGGTTGTGGCTAAAACGTGAATAAGCACGAAAAAGATAAAAATATTCACGCTGAAACAATAAGTTGCATTGTGGATAAGTTTGAGGATAACTGTGTGGAAAATGATCAAAAAGCCTTATCAGCACAGCCTTTGCACGCGGGACAAGAAAATACTGTAGAAACGCAGGTTTTAGTTCCCCAAAATACCCAAGAAAAAGCTGATTTAGATGCGGTTTTGCCGGATTGGATTGACTATTTAATCCAACATTATTTACCCGATCAGGCCAGTCATCCTGCTGCAAATCAGTTAATTCAACAATTGATGCAAGCCGTGGAAAAAGGCGACAGTTGTATTTTGGCCGAAGATGCGCAGATTCAATGTTTGGCTCAGATGGTTCAGCACGAGCAAGCTGAAAAAACACCTGTTGCGCCTTTTATTTTTGATTCACAGCGACTTTATCTTTATCGCTATTGGGCACTAGAAAATGCTTTAGCCAAGCAAGTTGCACGTTTAAAACAGCAAACAGAGCAAAATCTCAATCAAACGCAGATGCTTAATATTGAAAAGGATTTACTGACCGATCCCCATCAGATCCAAGCACTGTACATGGTGTGTCAGCACAATTTTAATATCATTACCGGTGGGCCTGGGACAGGTAAAACCTATACCTTGGCTCGGATTATTGCCGTGTTGAATGAGCAAAATCCAAATTTAAGAATTGCGATGGCAGCGCCGACAGGAAAAGCGGCGCAGCGAATGGAAGAAGCCTTACAAGCAGCGTTTAAAGATCCTGCATTGCAGCATTATTCGATTATTCACAAACATTTGAAACCCGTAACTTTGCATCGTCTATTGGGTTTAGGGACGCGCGCTATCCCGCGGTTTAATGAGCGCCAACGCTTACCCTATGACGTCATTGTGGTCGATGAAGCCTCCATGTTGGATTTAAGTTTGGCGCAGATGCTATTCGCGGCAATCCCTCAACACAGCAAGCTGATTCTCTTAGGGGATGCAGAACAGTTGGCTTCGGTCGATGTTGGCGCTGTTTTGGCTAATCTTCAGGATGTGGATGCCTTACAAGCCAACCGTACCCATTTACAGACCAGCCGCCGTTTTGTACAGGGTGCAGCCATTGGTGAGTTTGCTCGTTTTATTCAACAACAAGAACAACAGCAAACAACCACTGAAGTTCTGGCGAAATTCGAACATCAGGTGGTATCTGCATCCGAACTTCAGCCGATTCAACTGACACCGAATATGAGCGATGTGATTCAGTTGCAATATCTCCCCGACGCTACGAACAGTGCTGCACATTGGGCAAAATATTATGATCAACTGATGTATGGTTTTCAGCCCTATGTGGCATGGTTAAAACAATGGCCAGAGCAACCCGCTGAATATGCAAATTGGTCAGCCCAATTGATTCGCTATTTTGATGATTATCGGATTCTATCGGCCATTCGACATGGAAAATTAGGCTTACACGAACTCAATCAGCAGATTGAACTTCGGGTCTTAAATACCTTGGGTGTGTTGAAACAAGGGGATTGGTATGTCGGTCGTCCAGTCATGATGACCTATAACGATTATCAACTTGGACTATCAAATGGTGATATCGGGATTTGCTTAAAACGACCGATGACGGAAAAGTCGCAGTTTGAGGTTTATTTTCCAAGTTTGGATAAATGGGTGGTGGCAACACGGTTACCTAAAAGTATAGAAACCGCCTATGCCTTGACCATACATAAGTCTCAAGGTTCTGAATTTACCCATACGGCGGTAGTTTTGGAAAATCATGCTACCGAAATGATGAGTAAAGAGCTGATTTATACCGCCATCACTCGTGCCAAAAAAGTGGTGAGTTTGCTTGTTGCAAAAGATGCATTGGCAAAAGCGCTTATAAAAAGAACAGCGCGAGTTAGTGGTCTGTTAGAAAAAATTAACAATCACCTACCTTTGTAAAGCCTAGGCAAAATGTACCGTATTTTGTAAGAAATGGCTTACATCGATTCAGGAGATTTGCGCATAGAGCTTTTTAGAGCTTTTTGAGAAGATGACTTCACAGAAAAAGAACTCAACACGGATGGTTGAGTAAAATCGCAAAAGTATAAGAATAACGTCAAAAGACAGCGAACTTACAGTGAAGTAAGGAAATAGGAAACTTACAGCCGCTAAGCCTTGTAGTTTTGGGAGAGACTACAGGGCTTTTTTATGTCTGGAAAATAAGAAATGCCTATACGCTGTAACAGAAAAGAAATAGAGCTTAACTGATGTACGAAAAAGCTTACATATAGATACGAAAAATACGACTTTTATCTAATAGCCGTTGTGGCAAAATCTACCACATAAGGAAGTGCAAGTTAAAACATGGAATGTTTGACATAAGGACGCGGAAAAGCGCCACATAAAACAATAAATAATAAAACAATAACTAAAAAAGAAGAAACTACAGCGCAAAAAAGCCCGAGCCTAGCTCGGGCTTTTTTTTAATCATTCCACTTTGAGTTTTGCATGCTAAACATCGAGTGGCAAAATATATCAAAAAATCAGTTTAAAATTCATTCAATGACATCGCATTCAACATGTTAGAAATATGCGGTTTTGTGTCGCATAAAGTATCGAAACATATAAAAAATTTATAATGGAATCGATGTGAAAAAAAAGGCGCTATTATCGTCATGAAAACCTGACGAAGTCGGCCATCTCTTTTTGCAATTGGGACGATTTTCCCTTAATATAATGCACTTGCTGTAGTGATGCACGGCAGTCAGCTGATTTATCAGTTGATTCGTATCAAAAGTTAACTTTATAAGCATCTCGGAGAAATCGAATGGCTTTAACAAACGCAGATCGCGCAGAGATCGTTGCAAAATTCGCTCGCGCTGAAAACGACACTGGTTCACCAGAAGTTCAAGTAGCTCTTTTAACTGCTCAAATCAATGATTTACAAGGTCACTTCAAAGAGCACAAACACGACCACCATAGCCGTCGCGGTCTTATCCGTATGGTTAACCAACGTCGTAAGCTTCTTGACTACCTTAAAGGTAAAGACGCTACTCGTTACAGCGCATTGATTGCTGCTTTAGGTTTACGTCGTTAATTCGATTTAAACTTTTATTTTCGGACTATTGCATGCTTAGTGCTGTATTACTGAAAACTAAAGTCTATCCAACCTTGGTTGGATAATGGGGAAGGGGCGATGATTCGCTCCTTCTTTGTGTCTCAAATTAGCATTTTTAATTAATGTTTTTAATATCTAGTGAGGTCGGCTTCTAAGCTTTGTCATTTATGTTGCAGCGTTTGGGGCGTTGAGTGAATGCCAAACCTTAGGGGTCTCCACTAGAATAAAATCAGGAAAAAATAAAACATGTCGATGTTTAATATTATTCGTAAAGAATTCCAATACGGTCAGCATCAAGTTGTCCTAGAAACAGGTCGTGTTGCGCGTCAAGCGAACACTGTAATCATCACTATGGGTGGTGTACAAGTTCTTGTTGCCGTTGTTGCTCAACCAACAGCTAAAGCAGGTCAAGACTTCTTCCCATTGACTGTTAACTACCAAGAAAAACAATATGCTGCAGGTCGTATCCCGGGCGGTTACGGTAAACGTGAAGGCCGCGCGTCTGAAGCTGAAACGCTTATTTCACGCTTAATCGACCGTCCAATCCGTCCGTTGTTCCCAGAAGGTTACTACAACGAAATCCAAGTGACTGCGACTGTGATTTCTTCTGACAAAACGATGGATGCTGACATTGCTGCAATGTTAGGTACATCTGCTGCACTTGCAATTGCGGGTACGCCTTTCCGTGGTCCAATCGGTGGTGCGCGCGTTGGTTTAATCAACGGTGAATACATCCTTAACCCGAACCACGAACAGCTTAAAGAATCTGACCTTGACCTTGTGGTTGCAGGTACAGAATCTGCAGTATTGATGGTTGAATCAGAAGCGAAAGAACTTTCTGAAGACCAAATGCTTGGCGCTGTATTGTTCGGTCATGACGAAATGCAAATCGCGATCCAAGCGATTAAAGAATTTGCTGCGGCTGCTGGTGCAACAGAGTCTACTTGGACTGCACCTGCGAAAAACGAAGACCTTCGTGCAAAATTAAAAGAAGCGTTTGAAGCGAAAATCTCTGAAGCATACACAATCGCTGTTAAACACGATCGTTATGCAGCACTTGATGCGCTTCAAGCTGAAGCTGTTGCTCAATTCGTTCCAGAAGAAGACGTTGACGGTATCGCTGACGACTTAGCTGAATTATTCGAAGACCTGAAATACCGTACAGTACGTGACAACATCTTGTCAGGTAAACCACGTATTGATGGCCGTGATACTAAAACAGTTCGTGCGCTTGACGTACAAGTTGGCGTGTTAGACCGTGCTCACGGTTCTGCATTATTCACACGTGGTGAAACTCAGGCGTTGGTAACAACAACTTTGGGTAATACACGTGATGCGTTAATGGTAGATACATTAGCGGGTACGAAAACTGACAACTTCATGTTGCACTACAACTTCCCTGCATACTCTGTAGGTGAAACTGGTCGTGAATCTGGTCCTAAACGTCGTGAAATCGGTCACGGTCGTTTAGCGCGTCGTGGTGTTCAAGCTGTACTTCCTGCAGCTGACCGCTTCCCGTACGTGATCCGTATCGTATCGGACATCACTGAATCTAACGGTTCATCTTCAATGGCTTCTGTATGTGGTGCTTCTCTATCACTTATGGACGCAGGTGTTCCACTTAAAGCGCCAGTTGCGGGTATCGCAATGGGTCTAGTCAAAGAAGGCGAGCGTTTCGCAGTTCTTTCTGACATCTTGGGTGACGAAGACCACCTTGGCGACATGGACTTTAAAGTAGCAGGTTCTGCAAACGGTATTACTGCACTTCAAATGGACATCAAGATCGAAGGTATTACTGAAGAGATCATGGAAGTTGCATTGAACCAAGCGTATGCAGGTCGTATGCACATCTTAAATGCAATGAACCAAGTAATTTCACGCGCTCGTCCTGAAATCTCTATGCACGCGCCTACATTCCAAGTGATCAACATCAACCCTGATAAGATCCGTGATGTGATTGGTAAAGGTGGCGCAACGATTCGTGCGATCACTGAAGAAACTAAAGCAGCAATCGATATCGAAGATAACGGTACAGTTCGCGTATTTGGTGAAACTAAAGCGGCTGCTTCTGCTGCTGTTGCGAAAATCCAAGCGCTTACTGCTGAAATCGAACCAGGTACAATCTACACTGGTAAAGTGATTCGTATCGTTGAATTTGGTGCGTTTGTAAACATCCTTCCAGGTACTGATGGCTTACTTCACATCTCTCAAATTTCTAACGAACGCATTGCGAACGTTTCAGACGTATTATCTGAAGGTCAAGAGATCAAAGTACAAGTTGCTGATGTCGACAACCGCGGTCGTATCAAATTAACCATGAAAGACATCGAACAAGCTTAATGGTTTGTTGATTCACAGGGTTTCGGCTCTGTGAATGGATTCTAAAAAGCCTTGAGTGCAGTCAGAGTATGAACTTTGACTTGCTCAAGGCTTTTTTTATGGCATCATGCAAAAAGTAAACACAATAATAAATGAGATATGCAAACCTATTATTTTTTTCAGCATCCAACAGCCGCGCATATCTATGTGCAAGACCAAGTGCAATGTGAGCATCATCCTGAACTTGAGCCTGAGTTTATTTGGATTGATTGTACCCGTGAAGATGTCGTTAACCGCCCTGAGCAATGGCAGCGTGAGATTATTCAGGCGTGTGATCTACGGGTCAATGAATATCATCTGTGGGATATTTTAAATCTAGAGCATCCGTGTGCCTTTGACACACTCGATGATTACGATTTATTAATTTTTAGAAAAATGGTCACCCCCGATGACCAAATTGTTGCAGGCGCCGACGCGCTTGAAAAGCATGAGCGGGTCTTTGGTTTGGCGACTACCCCGATCAGTTTTTTGCTCACGCCCCAAGTGCTGATTACGGTTCGTGAAAAGGGCAACAAAGCCATTGAAAGTTATATCCAGCGGATTGAAACCTTAATTTCTCGTCCGATTGATGAACAAAATAAACCACGAAAATTAGCCATGACGCCCTTAGATTTGGCATTGCGCTTACTGAATAATATGGTGGATGGATACTTGGATTTACGTGTTCCTTTGACGCGCCGTGTCGAGTTTTGGCAGCAAGAGTTATTACAAGGGCATCGACGGTTTACCAAGTGGCATCAACTGTTGCAGGAAAATATGGCCTTTCAGCAAGTGGAAAACTTGTGTGAAGAGCAAATTGAAGCCTTGCAAGAACTGCGTGATGAAGTTGTGGATAATTACCCGCATTTGAAAGGCAAAAAGCGCAGTGAAAAGCAGGATATCATGCTGGTTCGCGTAGATGATTTAACTAGCCATATCGAACGCATTCAAAAACACACCACACGATTACGCAGTGCCGTGCAGGCCGCCATTGATCTGCATTTTTCAGCCGTTGCCAACCAAACCAATGAAAATATGCGTATTTTAGCGATTATTACGGCGATTTTCGCACCATTAACCTTATTAACTGGTATATACGGTATGAACTTTGAGTTTATTCCCGGACTCAAATCGCCAACCGGTTTTTGGATCATGCTTGGTATCATGTTGATTACCACGATTTTACTGCTGTATTATTTTTATCGACGGCATTTGGTGGGGCGTGGCGAAAAAAGTGTGATTGATATGCTGGCACAGCAACATGGCGATCAACACATGAATTTGTTTTGGTTTATGGATTATGAACCAATTAAACAAACGGTGAAGGGCACAGTCAAAGGTACGGTTAAAACTATGAAAGAAATTGAGAAGCTGACGAAACTCAAATAGTTCGCGTTAGCTTCTCTGATGGATGGGTCTGCTTTAAATCCTTTGATAACTTCGAGACTCACCAAGGGTGCATATTTGAGTTTGCCTTTGCGTTTTAAGCACACTTCGACCAAGGGCTTGTACGGCATTGGGCGTATTGCAGTAAGTGTTCCACTATACGTCCCGTCGGCATTTTTGACGATGGTCACATCACCGCGTGAATATCCTGTTTGGTCATCCATGGTTTTTCAAATACTCGTTTATCACTGGCATGTAATAGACTACTGAAACTGAGTAATGCCACCCAATAGGACATGATGCATGTGCATGATGAATCCTTTGTCATGATTTTATTGTTTTTACATTTTGTTTTTTAAAGAATCTGCAGTACAACGCGATTTGACCGATCCTTATGGTCTTAGCAATTCAATTGCTTAGCCTCGTGGGTTGTACTGCGAACGACATGCATCATGAAAATTCCCCTATACGAGTCGATATCTCAAGATATATCATCATTTTCATTACTTTTCAGTAAGCGATAAATTTCATCTTTTAGCTTTAATTTCTTACGCTTAATGGTCTCAATATCCGTGTTGTAGTGATTAACAGGATCTAATTCCAATTGAATGATTTCGCGATCCAACTCATCATGTTCTTCAAAGATCCGCGCAAAATGCGGATTTTCATCACGTAACTGAGTGACCAAATCACGGTACTCAGGAAACATGTTTTTGACTTTTTTATTGCAATCTCGTGTTTTCATGGTTGTCGATCATTTCCTCTACAAGAAAAAAGAAAAACGCCCTGCAGGACAGAGCGTTCACGAATACATTTAGTGCGAATGAAGCTGTTGGTGTTTCACTTGGCGACGTAGTTGTTGGACTTCATCAATCAGGTCGAGCATCATGGCGACCGCAGTAAAACTGGCATCGAAATCTCGTTGAAGCCGATAGGCACGCCGTGCGCGAGATATATCATCGCCAAAAAATTGATGAATCCTGTCTTCTGAACGGCTAGGCAGAATATCGTATTCGAGTAGTTGCAGAACCCATTCTGGACTTTGCCCACAGGCAGAGGCAAAGTGTTGTAGATCAAAACTACTTTTTTCGTCTACGATTTCAGTCTGTTTACATCCGTCACAGACAATTTCACGATAATGAATTGTTGTCATGGTGCTCTCCTTAAGACTGTCGTGGATTAAATGACGGAAAAGCTTGAGCAAAAGCCGCATAAGCTTGTTGCTCTTGTTCTGTTTGTGCAGCTGGTATCACTATATTTAAAACCAGGTAAAGCTGTCCGGGTGTTTTGTTTGGTATCCCTTTGTCCTTTAATCGTAGCTGCTGTCCAGTACGCGCATTTTTAGGAATCTGTAGCTCTAATGTTTTGCCATCAGGACTGGTAAATGCAATTTTTTGACCCAATGCTGCTTCCCAAGGACTGATATTCAGTTGTTGGAAAATATCAGCACCTTCTACACGGGTTTGCTCGGTTTGTTTATACAAAATTTCAATGTATAAATTACCAGCAGCTCCACCGTTATAGCCAGCTTGCCCTTGGCCCGAGAGTCGAATTTGTTGACCTGATTTCATGCCTGCAGGAATTTTGACTTGTAGGGTTTTACGTTGAACTTCAGGCTCACCATGGGCATTTAAGCTCGGAATCTGCAAGGTGATATTCTGCGTTGCACCATGAAATGCGATTTCTAAATCCACTTCTAAACTGGCGTGTTGGTCTTCACCACGGAAGCTCTTGGTTTGGCGGTTTGCACGTTGATACTGATAGTCACCGCCACCAAAGCCTTGCCCAAAACGACCAAACAAGTCTTCAAATCCACTAAAGTCCGCATGCTGACCATCACTCGTCGATTGGCGATAAAACTGAGATTGGTCAAAACCACCTTGGTTGCCAGCATTAAACCCAGCAAATCCTTGAGGATGATCGAGTTCAAAATCGTATTGTTTTTTCTTTTCGGCATCACTTAAAGTGTCGTATGCAACATTAATCGCTTGCATACGCGTTTCGGCATCAGCTTCTTTGCTGACGTCAGGGTGATATTTACGCGCCAATTTTCGATAGGCTTTTTTAATTTGATCTGCCGAAGCATCTCGGGCGATCCCTAAAGTTTGATAGTGATTGTCTGGCATACTCTCTGTATAAATATTAATCATGTTTTAATCAATATAGAAGGGTTCATCAAACTGTCATAGGGGCAAACTGCAGCATATTGTTTCAAAACATGACAATAAAAAAGCCTCACGAGGAGGCTTTTAAAAACACATTTAAAATTAATATTTTATCCAAGTGACACTACGACCAATCACAGATACACCAACATACCCACGTATAGTTAAATGTTTTCCTGAAGCACTAAGTCTTGCTTTGCCTTTATAGATTTTTCCACCAATCGGGTCCAGAACTTTACCGTTTTGGAATTCACGTGGATTTTTTGGATCTTGTTTAAAGTCCCAAATAAATGGCAAGCCGATAAAAGGTTTATTTTTCAATTCACCTGGGCAGTTCGAGCAGACGCCCATTTTTTCAGTGCCAGGGACATTGCGTGTGGTGACAATGATGCCTTCATAGCTTCCATCGGCTTTTTTGCGAATTTCAACGTCTGCACGTGAATATCCGGTGCGGTCATCGACAGTTTTCCACTTACCCACTAGCGGATCGGTTTCCGCAGCGATTGACAATCCTGACAAAGTGCTAAGTACTATTCCGGCAAATAATTGTTGATATATTTTTTTCATTTCATCCCCTGAAAATTCAGAATTGTGTTTTTAGAGTAAGTTGCCTAATTTATATATAAAGCCCTACAAAATCAATGTGATGGTTTGTGATGTATTTGGCAGATTTTTTTAAAACACTGCTTTAATATGGAGTTTTTACTCTAATTTTTAAGTTAAAAAAGGCCTTTAATGATTTAAAGGCCTCGTGCTTAGTTTTTGACCCAAGTGACATTGCGTCCAATTGCAGAGCCTTCAGTACGACCATTGATGATCAAATGCTTGCCATTATTCATCAAACGAGCGCGTGCATTGTAGTGCTTGCCTGATTTGGGATCGAGCATCACTCCACCCACAAATTCATTGGGCTTTTCTGGATCAGCGCTTAGGCCGCTTAAAGTGGTTAAACCGACCATGGGTTTATTTTTCTGAGCACCGGTGCATTGCGTGCATGTCGAAACATTTGCTGTTCCGGGTACGCTTCGGCTTTGGATAATGGTGGCCGAATACAGGTCATGCTTATCTTTACGAATCACCACATCGGCAAGGGAATATCCTGTTCGATCATCAATGGTTTTCCATGTCCCCACTAAGGGGTCAATCGCTGCAAAAGCAGAGGATAAACTGCAGATGGAGAACATGCCGAACAGGATAGAAGGGAGGAATTTAACAGCCATACAATTACCCACATTACACAAAAAGCGGATGCCTAAAACTTAAAGGCATAAAAATATTATGGTTTTAATGTAGCCTGAAATAATATGAATATTCTAGTGATTTTTTAAGAATTGGTATTTATATTTTGAGCCAAAACATGAACGAGTTGGCGCTAAATGAGGTTTATGCTGAACGTCTACGCACTAGTAAAATAGTCGGAATTCATCTCAAAGTAGATTATTATCGGCATGATGAACTCGTCTGGAGTTGAGTTCATCATGCCAATGAAAGCCAAATGGCGACTTTAGTTGACGCGGATCCAAGATACCGTCCGGCCGAGAAGCGTGGTTCCAACATAACCTCGAAGTGTCAGGACATTGCCGCGCGCATTCAATTGCCCTTTACCTTGATAAGTATTGCCTGAAAGTGGGTCGATCACCTTGCCATCGGTGTACGCATTCTCTTTTGCATTATGTTTAAAGCCAGAGAATATCGGTAAACCAATTAAGGGTGCATTTTTGAGTTTACCTTCGCATTTTTCACAAATCGTGGTGACAGGGCGGTTGGGGATGGCATGCACTTTGGTGATTTTACCGCTATAGCTGCCGTCTTTTAATTTAGTGATTTGGACTTCAGCACGAGCATAGCCTGTTTTATCATCTATGGTTTTCCATGTCCCGACGAGGTCTGCTGCATGTGCTGTCATTGGGCCAAAGTAGAACATGGCTAAAGCAATAGCGAGTGTTTTGAGTTTCATAATTTATCCAGTTTTTTTTACATTATTTTTCAATTAAAAATAAAGCTTTGTTGGTTTTTTTGACTTTATTTCTGGCGCGATATTTCTGGCGCGATTCTACTCGAAAAAAAATTGATCGCAAATACAGCTGATCATGTTGATGCTTTATAGTTCGAACCCATTCGACTAAGCGCAAGAAAGTAGTAGGTCTAAATTTTATCGGGACAATAAAAAAGCACCCCGAAGGATGCTTAGATTTAGGCTTTTAATCATGCAATGATTTAGCTAAGGTGTTGACCAAAAAGGGATAAAGCTTCTTCTGCCGTAAAGGTATATTTTGTATTACAGAATTGGCAGTCCATTTCAATTGGGTTTTGAAACTCTAAGGTTTCACGAACTGCAGCAACACCAATTTGTTCAAGTGCTGTCGCACAGCGTTCTTTTGAACATGTGCAGCCAAATTTTAAGGCTTCAGTTTCAGGTAGACGAACTTCTTCTTCGTTATATAAACGATATAAAATTTCGTTTGCAGATAAAGACGTTAACTCTTCTGCTTTTAATGTCTCGGTCAGCATGGTTAAACGTGGCCATAGATCTTCATCAACTCGGCGTTGTTCTTCTTCGCTATTCCGAGGTAATAACTGGATCAGTAAACCACCTGAACGGCTGTTGCTGCTTGCTAAGACGATGCGTGTTGGGATCTGTGCAGATAGATCATAATATTGCATCAAGCAACCCGCTAAAGTCGGTTTGTCTAAAGGTACAATCCCTTGATAACGCTCACCAAATTCAGGCTCGATATTAATGAAAAGTACTGGGTTTACCAAGGCTTTCAGTACCGTGCTGCTGTCTTCAGCGGTTTGAAAGTGCGGGTCTTCTTCATAATCTGCAAGTGCGCGAACTTCACCGAGATGATTACATTCCGCCATTGCCCATTTAAAAGTGCCTGCAGCCTGAATTTGTAAGCTAATACGACCTTTAATTTTTAAGGTGCTGGCCAACAAGGCAGTCGCGCTGAGCATTTCACCCAAGAGAATTTGTACAGCAGGTGCATAGTCACGCTGTGCAAGAATCGTTTGTAGGGCTTCTTCAAGATGAACCACTTCTCCACGAACAGGGCTATCTTCAATAAAAAAGCGTTGGCGTAAATCTGACATAAAATTCTCCATAACCCTGCTTTAATGGTGACGATATTGTAAAACACAAGTCATTCATTATCATCTCTTGTGACATCAATACGATGACGTTGTAAGCTGCGTTGTAAATCAACACCTGTAGGTTTTTCACGGGCTTGCGCATCGCTTTCAAACAAATGTTCCAGTTCAGCTAAAGCGTTACGATGCGTTTCATAAATTTTTTGTTCATCGGTATAGATTTGCTGCTGTTGAGTCAGCAGTTTTTCATCATAATCACGGAACAATTCGATACTTTTATAGGCATCTTCATCGCTGATGCCTAAGTCGCACAGCATGTGATAGGCCATTCCTAAAGACGATAAATAGGTTTCACGCCAAATATGCTCAATCCCCAAATCACGCAGCAGATGCACCTGATGACGGTCACGCGCACGGACCAATAATTTTAACTGAGGGTAATTCAGGCGAATATGACGCGCCACGTTCATCGAGTCTTCAATATCATCTATAGCAAGGACGAACACTTTGGCATGTTCAATGCCCGCAGCGCGTAAAATATCTGGTTGTGTGGCATCGCCATAATACAGATGACCACCATAATTACGTACGAAATCGACTTTGTCTAAGTTGCTATCAATGGCGGTAAAAGACAAATGCTGTAAATGCGCCACACGAGCAATGATTTGTCCAAAACGTCCAAAGCCCGCAATAATCACAGGATTATGTTCATCCGGAATGTCGTCATATTCGGGGATGGTTTTTGGATTAAAACGTGGCAAAATTTGTGATTGTATTAACCAGTACAACATAGGGGTCAACACCATCGACAAAGTGACGATGAGGGTTAATGGCTCCAAAATGGCTTGCTGTACGACATTTTCACTTTTCGCCACACTAAAGACCACAAAGGCAAATTCACCGCCTTGAGCCAAACAGGTCGCCAGTAAAATACTGTTGCGCCATGAATTTTTAAGATAACGCGCAATCGCCGTAAGTGACGCCATTTTGATGAGCATCAGTGCCAATGCACCACCGATAATGAACCATGGCATTTCAACAAACAACGACAGTTCTGTGGTCATGCCCACGGTCATAAAGAACAAACCAAGTAAAAGCCCTTTAAACGGAGCAATACTGGCTTCGAGTTCATGGCGGAATTCCGAGTCTGCCAATAGCACGCCGGTCAGAAATGCTCCGAGTGTGGTACTGATGCCCAGTACATCCATCAACACCACGACACCCAGCACAATAAATAAGCCAACAGCAGTGATCAGTTCATGCGCGCCACTTTTCGCGACGAAGCGGAAAAAAGGCCGCATTAAGTATCGACTAAATAAAAATAAGCCTGAAAAAGTCGCAATGATGGCAGCGAAATAGGCGATTCCGTGATGTGATGATTCTGTCCCTGCGAGCAGGGGGATGACTGCAATCAGCGGAATTGCAGCCATATCTTGAAACAGCAAAATCGAAAAGGATTGTTGCCCATAGGTGGTGTTTAATTGCTGTTTTTCACTCAGCATCTGCAAGACAAAGGCAGTAGAAGAAAGAGCGAGAGCGAAACCGATAACGATACTGGCTGCAATGCCTTGTTGTAAGGCAAAAAAACTGCCTAGCGCTAAAACAAGACCGGTCAGACCAACTTGTAAACTACCCATGCCGAAAATAGAACTACGCATACTCCATAGACGCTGTGGGCGGAGTTCGAGGCCGATCAGGAACATCAGCAAAATCACGCCAAACTCAGCGAGATCTTGGATCGCTTGGGGATCACTGGCAATGTTAAAGACATCGGGGCCGAGCAAAATACCAGTGAACAGATATCCCAATACCGTTGCAATACCAAAGCGCTTGAGCAAAGGGACAAGCAATAAGGATGCGCCAAGGAAAATTGTGATCTGTAACAGTAGTGACATTTACTCGTCCTAGAGTTGTGTTTTTGGTCGAAAGTTGCAATTCAGTATGACTGATATTTTCAGACTGAATTGTACGCGTTTAACTGAGTTCCTGTGGGTCTATATCGAGGCTCAATTTCATATTTGATGGCTTGTTATGCAAGATGTTTTGCCACCAATAACGCAGATAATAATGTAAGCGCGCACGATCTGTAGACAGTAAAACCATGTGGGATTGGTAACGCCCTGCTTTGCGCTCCATCGGGGCAGGAATCGGCCCCCAAATATCAATAATTCCAGCAGAGTCCTGACGCAGTAATTGGGCATGTTGCTGTAAAAATTCAGTATTGAGTTCTTGGTTTTTTGACTCACAGCGTACCAATGCGGCATAGCGAAACGGTGGCATTTGTGCCATTTCCCGTTCTTTCATGGTTTCTTTGGCAAATTTTCGATAGTTCTCATTGACCAAAATATTCAAAAGCGGATGGTCGGGTCTTAGGGTTTGTAAAAACACATCGCCTTTACGTTCACCACGGCCGGCACGCCCAGTGACTTGTACAATGAGCTGTGCAGTACGCTCGATGGCACGGAAGTCCACACTCAGCAGACCTGAATCGATATCTAAAATCGCCACCAAGGTGACGTAAGGAAAATGATGACCTTTGGCCAGCATTTGCGTACCGAGTAAAATGGCAGGTTCACTTTTTTGAATTTTGTCATAGATTTTTTGCCAACTGCCGACCCGACTGGTGGAATCACGATCGACCCGTATAACGTCATGCTGCGGAAATAGCTCATTTAGGCTTTCTTCAACCTTCGCTGTACCCATACCCACGGATTTCAGTTCTTGGTGATTACACTGTGGACAATGCTCTGGCATACGGTGAATGGTGCCGCAGTGGTGACAATGTAGGTGTTGATAGGGTGTGCGGTGTACCGTGAAATTGGCATCACAGTGCGGACATTTGGCCTGCCATGCACAGCTTTCACAAATTAAAACTGGGGCATATCCGCGACGGTTTAAAAACACTAACACCTGTTCTTTTTTTTCAAGGCGCTTACGGATTTCACCAATTAATAATTGGCTGATTCCATGCTGTTTCTGTGCCACTTTCAAATCAAGGATGTGCATTTTCGGCATGACTGCGGTGCCCGCACGTTGGTTCAATTCCAGTACGGTCATTTTGCCTTGTTTCGCCAGTGCATAACACTCGATACTAGGCGTGGCAGAACCTAAAATTACAGGGCATTGTTCCAGATGCCCACGGTAAAGTGCGACATCCCGAGCGTGATAGCGAAAGCCTTCTTGTTGTTTAAAGGACAGATCATGCTCTTCATCAATCACAATTAAACCTAGATTCGGCAGTGGGGTATAAATCGCAGAACGCGTGCCTAAGATAATAGACGCCTTGCCCGTTTGCGCCGCTTGCCAAGCTTGCATACGTTTTGAATCGTTCAACCCCGAATGTAGTAGGGCAATATTGCAATGAAAACGTGATTGGAAACGGCTAATGGTCTGTGGGGTGAGTCCAATTTCAGGTACCAAAACCAAGACCTGTTTGCCTTGCTTAAGAACCTCTTGCATGATTTGTAAATAGACTTCGGTTTTACCGCTGCCGGTCAGACCATCAAGTAAAAATGCCTGATATTGATTCCGCGCTTTTAACACCCGATCAATGGCTTTCTTTTGCTCCGGATTCGCTGTGAGCGGCATTTGCGCCATGCTTATGGGCATTGGGCTAAAGTCCTGTTCCGCCAAGACACATTGGCAGATGCCTTTTTTCTCTAATGCTTTGAGTGTCGCGGTTTCCACACCTGACAAATTTAAAAGATTTTCACCTGTGCCTGTGGGATGTAATTTTAGTATTTTATACGCCTCTTGTTGACGCTCTGAACGTTTAATTTTGGCTTCAGCATTATGGTCAATCAGATTCCATGTCCGTGCCAATAAATTATAGGGCTTTCCTTGGCGTAACAGCGTCGGAAGGGCACTTTGCATCACTTCACCAATCGGAAATTGGTAATACTGTGCAGACCATGTCAATAAATTTAAAACTTTCTCATCTAAAATGGCACGATCATCAAGAAGTTCGGTAATGGCCTTGAGTTTAAAGCTTGAATCGAGTGGTGCATCGGGAGCAATTTTTTCCACGATGATACCGGTCAAATTTTGCCGACCAAAAGATACAGCAACGCGTGCACCTACTTCAGCTTGTTGGTATTGCTCTTGGTTTAAGCTGTAATCGAAGCAGTCGTATAAATATACCGGAACGGCGACTCGAACGCGGTAAATAGGTGTTGCAATGCTCGCTGAATTTGCCATAAAACGTGGATAAGTTCCTGATTAAATTTCGTCGTGATCGTAAAGGAGTTGTGTTAGAGTGAGCTCATATTTTATATCTAAGAATATGAATGATTTTGATGGTCAGACGCAACTGCGCTGATAGAAATTTTGGAAAATTAGAGCATTACAATGCCTGCATATCAGTTTACTGCCATAGACGCTTCAGGGAAGCAGCAGAAGGGTGTACTTGAGGGTGATTCTGCGCGTCAAATTCGTCAACAGCTCAGAGATCAGTCACTCATTCCAGTTGCTGTCGATCCGATAGAGCAAAAAGACAAACACGCGCAGCAGCGCTGGTTTCAAAAAGGGCTGAATGCCTATGACTTGGCTTTATTGACTCGCCAACTTTCAGTTTTGGTTGCCGCTGCAATACCATTAGAAGAAGCGATTCGTGCTGTGGGAAAACAAAACGAAAAAGCCCATGTGCAAAACCTGTTGATGTCGGTGCGTTCTAAAGTTTTGGAAGGACATTCTTTAGCCAACGCACTACAACAAGCGGGACGCTTTCCTGAACTGTATATTGCCACGATTGCAGCAGGTGAGCGTTCAGGTCATCTCGATCTCATTCTCGACCAACTTGCTGATTACACCGAAAACCGCTTCGCCATGCAAAAAAAAGTGCAGGGTGCGATGATTTATCCCATCATCCTGATGTTAATGTCTTTCGGTATTGTGATGGGACTCATGACCTATGTGGTCCCAGATATTGTCAAAACCTTTGACCAAAGCAAAGATGCCTTGCCGTGGATAACGGTCGCTTTAATGAAAGCCAGTGATTTTATTCGAATGGCCTGGCCATTTTTATTGGTCGGTAGCGTAGTTTCGATTTTTCTCTTGGTTCGATTCCTCAGAACAGCGGCGGGACATTATGCCTTTGACCGATTGACCTTGAAATTACCGTTATTTTCCAAACTGTCTAAAGGCATTAATGCCGCTCGTTTTGCCAGTACCTTGTCGATTTTAACCAAGTCTGGCGTGCCTTTGGTCGATGCTTTAAAAATTGGCGCAGCGGTCAGTAATAATTGGGTGATTCGAGATTCGGTCAACCTTGCGGCAGAGAAAGTAACAGAAGGTGGTAATTTAGCAACACAGCTTGAGCGAAGTGGTTATTTCCCACCGATGATGGTACAAATGATCAAAAGTGGTGAAAGTTCAGGCGAATTAGATCGGATGCTCGAACGTGCGTCGACGATGCAAGACCGAGAAGTGACGACTTTAATTTCAACTTTATTGGCGTTGCTTGAACCTCTGATGTTGGTATTTATGGCGAGCATTGTACTGGTGATCGTGATTGCTGTGATGCTGCCAATCGTGAATATGAATAATATGATTTAAGACATTCGAACAATGATGTGAACAGAGATTTGTAACATGCAAGTGAAGACAAAAAATATGAAGCAACAAGGTTTTACTTTAATTGAAGTGATGGTGGTCATTGTCATTTTAGGTGTTTTGGCAGCGCTGATTGTACCGAACGTGATGGGCCGTGGTGAAAAAGCCAAAGTCGATACTACGGCGATTACTTTAAAAAGTGTCGCTGGCTCATTAGATCAATACAAAATGGACAATGGTAAATTCCCTTCAATGCAAGACGGCGGATTAAATGCTTTGGTCACTAAACCTGAGTCTGCTAAAAACTGGTTGCCAGGTGGCTACATCAAAGGTGGCTATCCAAAAGACAGTTGGGACAATGACATTCAATATGTGATTCCCGGTTCTGAAGGCCGTCCTTATGATCTTTATTCATTTGGTGCGGACGGTCAGTCTGGTGGTGAAGAAAATGATGCTGATATTTACTATAAACACTAACTGAGAATAATTATAAATTCAGTTTTAATGGAATTAATCACTTCACTTAATAGGGTGTTTCAATATTGAGTGAAGTGATAATAAATCTTAATTATAAAATTAATATTAAGTTATTGAATTTAATTTAAATTACATAATGCAAAATATGTGATATTTATAATAAGAATTATTCCCAATTTTATTGATTACAATAGATCTCTTTCATAAATCAAAAAACGATCTTCTTTTTGGTTAATATTTGCACTCCGGATTTCTTAGCATTCGTGCATAATCTGCGGATGAAATACATCGATTCAAACAAGCTTTCTGATCCTCA
>NZ_VOZA01000041.1:0-27525 GCF_013420015.1 Acinetobacter sp. YH12039
TATTCAGGATTATGCATTACGCTGGGAAATTGAAACCTTATTCAGTTGTCTCAAAGGACGCGGGTTTAATCTTGAAAATACGCGCTTGACAGACCCTAGACGAGTGAAAAAATTGATTGCGGTGTTAACTATAAGCTTCTGTTGGTGTTACTTAACGGGTGAATGGCAACATAATCAAAAAAAAGCGATAAAAATAAAGAAGCATGGACGACTCTCAATGAGTTTATTTCGCTATGGTTTAGACTATGTTCAAATGGCGATTCAGCGTTTAATTGGTTTTGGGAAAAAAGAAGAGTTTAAGGAAATTTTGGCAATTTTAAGAAAGCAGAATCCTGATAGGATAAGGGTTCTGTGAAATTTGTCGTGTACAGAGTATAATAATAATAATCGAGCATGAGTCTCATACGGATGCTCGGGTCGAAAGGGAATCCCCAGGCGAGTAACCTGTTTGCGGTGATCCATTAGCTGCAGGAGCAGAATAGCATACATCTGGAAGCAAAGCCAGGAAAGCGGCCTATGGAGCTGTGCGGCAGCGCTCAGTAGGCAATTTTTCAAAATATTGTTAAGCCTTTTCTGAGCATGGTATTTTTCATGGTATTACCAATTAGCAGGAAAATAAGCCATTGAATATAAAAGATAAAAATGTCTTGTTTACAATAGAGTGGGATATGTGGAGTCGATTAGTCCAATTTCTCGGTCAAAGCCCAAGGCCTTTTCGGCATTAACCAAGAGTCTGCTTAAGCACAATTTTCTGGTGGGTAATCATAACTTTTGCCTCATTTGTGATGGATTGATCTATCTTGATTCTACTGAATCGGATCATCGGATTGCCAAAGCCGTAGGTGGGCAAGGTGTTCTAGAGAATGGTCTGCTGGTTCATCCCATCTGTAATAGGATGAAATCAGATCTGAGCCTGGAAGAGATTAGAGCGGATTTGTTTGGTGAATTACTGTATTAATCAACAGAGCGATGAGCTCATTTTTGCAGAAGTATCAATGATTAATCACATGATTTAACTTTTGATACATTCAGCCAATATGGTTATTTTTAATTCAGTCCAGAATCACAACCAGAAACTAGCTGTAGTTTCTGAATGACCGTCAAGGTCCTTAGTTTCGCCCATAGATTCCCTCTGTGGGCTTTTTTTGATCAAAAATTGTATAGATGCTCTAAAATAAACCTTTTAGCATTTCATAAGCAATTAGGATTAAGGCTGAGACCATCAGCACAACAAAAATGAGTTCCACTCTAGTTAACAACTTAGTTCCATTTACTTTTCACTTAATTTATATAGCAGTTAACTCGTAGCATAAATGACATAACATGACATGGAAAATAATCAAAAAGATAGAATTTGGATTTTGATCAGATCTGCATGTTTACATGCTTCTACAGCAGCTTTGAATGTTTCACTTAACCTTTAAACTTTTCTTAAAACTAAATATATTTACATATACATTCTAAAATTTGATAGAATTTATTAAAACTTTAGATTCTAAGTGTAAATAATGAGAAGCGCTAATATTCGACGTGATGGCTACTTAAAATTTCTGAATACATGGCAAGACCGTGATGTCATTAAAGTGCTTTCGGGTGTACGTCGCTCTGGAAAATCCACCTTATTGGCGATGTTTCAACAAGACCTAAAAGCACAGGGCGTACAAGCCGAAAACATCATTGCCATCAACTTCGAATTTATGGAATTTGAAGAACTCACCGATTACCGTAAACTACATGATTATGTATTATCCAAAGTTGATAAAAGTAAAAAAAACTATGTTTTTTTAGATGAAATTCAACATGTTACAAATTTTGAGAAAGTAGTCGACTCTTTATATGTTCGGGATTATATCGATTTATATATTACAGGCTCAAATGCATTCTTTCTAAGTGGAGAACTTGCGACTTTACTTACAGGACGCTATATAGAGCAACATGTTTTACCCCTTTCATTCCAAGAATTTAAACAGTGGCATATTGAAAATAATCCGATCATCCAACAATTATCAAATCGTGATTTGTATGCCATGTATACGCGCAGTAGTTTCCCTTATACGCTTGCCATGACTAGCCAGCAGGAAACTTATGATTACTTGCAAGCGGTCTATGCCAGTGTAATGTTTAAAGATGTTATTCCACGTTTGAATACTGCCGATATTAACTCTCTCGAGCGTGTCACAAGATATTTGGCAAGCGTGACAGGCTCAGCTATTTCCATCAATAAAATTAAAAATACCTTTGTTTCAAGTGGGGTTAAAATTTCATTTGAAACAGTAAAACGCTATATTCAGGGCTTACAGGACAGTTTGTTATTTTATAGTGCCGCACAATTTAAAGTACGCGGGCGTGAGTTATTACAATCCTCTGAAAAATACTATTTAGTTGATGTCGGATTGCGCCGGATTATGTTGCCTGATGCTAATGCTGATCAAGGTCATATCTTAGAAAATGTGATTTATCTTGAGCTTGTCAGACGAGGTTATACGGTCTATGTAGGGCGGGTTGATGAATATGAAATTGATTTTGTTGCTGTCGATACTTTACAGAATTTAACTTATTATCAGGTGGCATTAGAAACGCTCAATGAGGAGACACTCAGCCGAGAGTTACGTCCATTACAGAAAATTTCTGATTCGTATCCCAAGTATTTGCTTACATTAGACACGATAGGGACTGAAGCGAATTATAATGGTATTGTAAAAATGAGTGCTCTCGATTGGTTGCTATCTGAAAATAAGTAAAGTTGAGGGTAGACATGGATACTATTATTTATTAATTAAAACTCAAAGACTTTTCAGCATTAACCAAGAGTGTGATCAAGCATAATTTCTGCTCCAATTGTGATGGATCGATTTACCTCGACTCGATTGAGTCAGACTATCATGATTGAGCCAGAGTCGCTTACTGAAAGTAGCGAGAATTGCGCTGGAGTTTCTGAAGGATATTAATTCCTTAGTTTGCCCATTCATCCATCTGGGCATTTTTTTTTTGATTAAAATACAATGCGGTTCTTGCTAAAAAATGACGGCACCCACCATAAAACACAATATTCCAAAAATAATCCAAGGCCATATCTTTGCCTTCGGTTGTTCTAAATTCTGAGGATTATATTCCGTGTGTTCTAGCGATGTCGGTTGTGGAACACGGGTCTTTTTAGAGTAAGGTTGGTGTTTAGAGTAAGATAGTCCCGTACCTGGAATGCCGACACTGGTTCGCGTACCTTTTTTCCCAATATTTAGAGAAGCACCAGGTTTGCCAATGCTGGCACTGCTGATGCCTTTATGGGTCAGATTAATTTTAAAACCCGGGAATAATTTAATACTTTTACGAAATCTAAAACCCATATTTCTCTCATTCTAAAACTTAGCTCAATTCACGCGCTATACCAGGATCCATGATCTGCTAGAGATCGTACTTTGACGGCTATCATCAGGATACTAGTATATTTTTTATCTGATGATTGCAATACTACCTTTAAATACCGTCAAAAATATTTACTGTATATTTGCTGTAGGGTAATCTTAAAGCTGCTATTTATTGACTGATTGGTATATGACGACAGATAAGCATGAAGTGCTTCTTCGAATGCGAGCCATCGAGTTGCTTGCTTACTGGGAAGGTCGTTTGGTTACCAATCGTTTGATGAGCTGGTTTGGGCTCAGTCGACAGCAGGCTTCTGCGGATATCAAGCGTTACAATACGCTGTATAACCCCGATGCCTTGATTCATGACCCCTCCGTCAAGGGTTATGTGCCTAAGGCCAGCTTCCAGCCTGTACTGACTACAGCGCATATCAATGAATATCTCAATATGCTCTCGGGCTTGGTCAGTGAATCGCATGCCCTTATTGCGATGCCAGAACCGAATCTTACAGCAGTTCAATTACCTGATCGCAGTGTACGTCCTGAAGTGATTCGGGAAGTTTTGCGTGCCTGCCGCAACCAAAGTACTTTAAAAATGATTTATGCCTCGATGCAGAATCCGCAGTGGCATGAACGCATCATTTCCCCACACACCCTGGTGTATACCGGTTTTCGCTGGCATGTCCGTGCCTATTGCCATCAGAGCAAGCAGTTTAAGGACTTTTTACTCTCCAGAATTGATCGCACACCTGTTGTGATGGCGATTGAGTCAGTAGGCCCTGCTCAGGATCAGCAATGGCATGAAGAAATTGTACTGACGCTGATCCCTAATCCAAAATTGAACTCATCACAACAAGCGCTGGTCGAAAAAGACTTCGGCATGCCTGATGGCAGATTACAGATTCCGGTGAAAAAAGCCCTGGCTCACTATACTTTGCAGCGATATCAGGCCGCGATCACGCTGGCTGAGGCGGATGATGCCTTGAAATATCCCTTGGTACTACAACGCTCAGATATCGAAAAGCTGTCGTCTTACCTGTTTGATCAGGCGTCATAGGAGATTGGCTATGTTAGAACAATTTCATTATGACAGTGACCTGATTGGCGGTTCCCTGATGGTGCGTGAAAGCCGGCTGATCGCGGATCTGTTATTACGAGAAGCGACTCCAGAACAATGGCATCAGGCCATTCAGATTGACAATATTCTGCAAAAAAGAACGCCTGCTTCAGCCCAACGTAACGCCACTGCCATTCGTAAGCGTCTTGAGCGCTTAGAGCCTGATTTCTGGAAAGCTTTGCGTGATGGGGATGATGAGCTGGCGACCCAGGTGGCTTTTTGTGGGGCACTGGAACGCAACCTGTTGCTGCTTGAGTTTATGGAAACGGTGATGAGGGATGCCTATATCTCCCAGGCGCAATACTTGGACAGTTATATCTGGTCAGACTTTCTGGATGAGCGCTCACAACGCGATCCGGATATCTGCGAATGGAAAGAGTCCAGCAAGAAAAAAATGGGGCAGGTGGTGTTTCGCATGCTGGCAGAAGCCGGTTACTTAAAAAGTACCAGTAAGCTGGAGTTACAGCGCGTGATCGTCAGAGCAGAGCTGCGTAGCCTGTTGGAAGAACATTATAAACAACGCATTAAAAGATCTATGGAAGTGTCGCTATGGACGCGGTAGTTGTAGAGGGGCAGCAATGAGTCAAACAATACATGAGCGTCTGAACCAGATTCCAGAGCGAATACTTTCAACCGAGTTTCTCACCGGTCAAGGGTTGGGCAATGAAATTGGCTTCTGGATTTTTGATTATGCACCTGAAGATGAGTTGAAAGTGCGCGAATATCTGCATTTTCTAGACGGGATGCTGGAGAAAAAACACAGTCAGCTGAAGGTGGTGAATATCAACCTGCTGCAAGCCGTGGTGGATTATCTGGCTGAACGTAACTTCATCGATAAAGCCATTCAAATGCAAAAAGCCAAAGGCGATGAGGCGCTGCTCAAAGCGCTGAAAGGCCCACTGCATATGGATAAGTTCGCGCCCTATCTGGTGAGTAAATATGCCACCAATGCGCAAGATATTGTGTTGATGACTGGGGTAGGGTCGGTTTGGCCACTGTTACGTGCCCATCACTTATTAAACAGTTTGCATTCGTTACTGGGGCATAAGCCAGTGGTGCTGTTTTACCCAGGTTATTACGACGGTCAAGCGATGAGTTTATTTGGAAAAATTCCAAGCAATAATTACTACAGAGCATTCAGATTAGTGCCTTAACACGGCAAATAGAAATAAGAATTCGGGGGAATTGATTGAGATGAACATTAAAGAACTTTTTTATAAGCCATTAGATCGTGCGATTAACGGGGTCGTAAAAGCAGACCAGAATGACAATACTACGGTTTATCAGGAACTCGATGAGTATGTGGTCACCAATGAACTGGAAAAGCATTTTCGGGACTTTTTCCAGTCTTATGGCACAGACCTGAGCGATCCTTCGATTGCCAACCGTGTCGGCGTATGGATTTCAGGCTTCTTTGGTTCAGGTAAATCACATTTCCTGAAAACCTTGTCGTATATTCTGGCCAATAAAGTGGTACGTGATGCGCAAGGTAACGAGCGTAGCGCCGCAGAATTCTTTGATGAAAGCAAAATTCGTGATGCGTTTATCCGTGCCGATATTGGTAAGGCCGTCAGCCATCATGCCGATGTCATCCTGTTTAACATCGACAGTAAAGCCAGCTCCAATGATGATGGCAATCCAATCCTGAATGTGTTTTTACGTGTGTTTAACGAGTATCAGGGTTTTAGTGCTGACCATCCACATATTGCCCATATGGAACGTCACCTGAGCCAGAAAGGTGTCTACGAACGCTTTAAACAGGCGTTTGAGGAATCTAGCGGCATGTCCTGGCTAGAGGAGCGTGACGGCTATCAGTTCTATCAGGATGATGTTGAAACCGCGATTTCCCAAGCCCTCAACCTATCCGCTGAAGCTGCACACAAGTGGTTTGAGGATTCTGAGCAGACCTTTAGTGTTTCGGTGGAAAACTTCTGTCAGTGGGTGAAAGAATACCTGGACAGTAAAGGACCCCAGCAACGCATGTTGTTCTTGGTCGATGAAGTGGGGCAGTTTATTGGCAGCGATACTCGCTTGATGCTGACACTGCAAACCATTACTGAAAACCTGGGTACGATCTGTAAAGGCCGCGCTTGGATTATCGTGACCTCACAGGCAGACATCGATGCTGTTTTAGGTGAGATGTCTTCTTCCAAAGCCAATGATTTCTCCAAGATTGCTGGACGTTTTAAAACCCGTTTATCGCTGTCCAGTTCCAATACCGATGAAGTTATTCAAAAACGTTTATTACGTAAAACTCCAGAAGCTGAAGCATTGCTCAGATCGGTGTTTGAGCAAAAGGGCGATATTTTAAAAAACCAGATTACCTTTGACCGTTCAGGCCCAACACTCAAGAACTATGAGGGTCCAGACAGCTTTATCCATAACTATCCTTTTGCGCCGTACCATTTCCAGCTGGTGCAGAAAGTTTTTGAAGAAATCCGTAAGGTCGGTGCGACCGGTGCACACCTGGCCTATGGTGAACGGTCCATGTTGGATGCGTTCCAGATGGCTGCCAATGCGATTGCTACAGATGAAGTCGGTGCCCTGGTTCCTTTCCACCGCTTCTATACTTCAGTGGAAGGATTTCTGGATACAGCAGTGAAGCGTACCATCGACCAGGCAGGGCAAAATAAAACCCTGGATGGTTTTGATGTGCAGATGCTGCGTACCCTGTTCATGATCCGCTATGTCGATATCATCAAAGGTACCTTGGATAACCTGGTGACTTTGTCGATTGAGAAAATTGATGAAGATAAGCTGGCATTACGCAAGCGGATTGAAGAAAGCCTACTGCGTCTGGAAAAAGAGAGCCTGATTACTAGGAATGGTGATGAGTTCCTGTTCCTGACCAATGAAGAACGCGATATCACCCGTAAAATTAAAGCCACAGACTTAGCGGCTTCAGAAGAAAATAAAGAGTTAGCTAATCTAATCTTTAAAGATTTACTGAGGGATCAGAACAAATACCGCCATCAAGCCAACAAGATGGACTATCAGATTGGTCGTTTTCTGGATGGTCATAGCCTGGATGGCAAGTATGAGAGCGATTTGAAAGTTGAAATCATTTCTCCACTGGATACGGAATATAACCTCTACACAGAAGCTTTCTGTATTGGTAAAAGCGCCGAGGCCGAAGGGCAGATATTGTTTAAACTGGCAGACGATAAACAGTTCTTTAATGAACTGCGCACCTGGCTGAAAACCAATAAATTTATTCGGTTAAATGATGATGGCACTCAGTCCGATATCACCCGTATCCTGGCAGACCGTGGCCGAGAGAACCAGGAGCGTAAAAAACGCCTGCGTGCCCGGGTCGAAGAAATGTTGCTGGACGCGGAAAGTTATGCCTTGGGTCAACATCTACAACTTTCATCTTCAAGTCCAACCACCAAGCTGGATGAGGCTTGTCGTTATTTGCTGGAAAACACCTATACCAAACTGAGCTATCTGCAAGTCTATCAGCAGGATGCCTGGCGTGAACTGAACGCCGTCTTGACTGTCGATGATATGGCGCAGCTCGGATTGTCTCTGGATGGCGGTCAGAGCAATCCCAAAGCCCTACAGGAAGTGGAGCAGTACATTGCACTACGCGCCACTGGTACAGAGCGTATTCTAGTCTCAGATGTGATAGATCGTTTTGTCAAACGCCCTTATGGCTGGCCAGATGCCGAGATTTTACTGCTGGTGGGGCAGTTGGCGGCAATGGGGCGGATTTCATTGCAATTAAATGGCGGCAGCTTACAGTTAAAAGATGCCTTTGAGCCTTTACAAAACAGCCGCCGTCGCCGTGATGTATCGATCATTAAAAAGCGCCAGACTGATGATCAGGTATTGAAACAGGCACGCCAACTGACTCAAGGGCTGTTCTCGGCGATGGGGCCAGCGACTGAGAAAGAGCTGTTTGAATTCTATACCCAACATTTTAAAAACTGGTTAGCCAACTTTAAGTCCTATAAGAGTAAAACTGATGTCGGACAGTTCCCGGGCAAAAAAGTGATTGAAAAGTCGATTCTGACTTTGGAACGTCTGCTGGCGAATAGCGACAGCTTCGATTTCTTTAAAGCGGTGGTTGAGAACAAGAATGACTATTTGGATCTGGAAGAAGACTATCGTGACATTCATGAATTCTTCAGCAACCAGATGCCAAGCTGGCAACAACTGCAACAGGCTCTACGTCATTTTGAGAAAAACAAACAGGCGCTGGGCAGTGATGAGGTGGCAAAAAAAGCCCTCTCCGAATTACATCGTATTGCCACCCTTGAATCACCCTATGGCCTGTTAAATAAAGTCGCTGATTTAGTTCGTACAGTGGAAAGCGTCAATGAGCAATTGTTGACTGAGAAGCGCAATCAGGCGATAGAACACATTGATGACAAAATCAAGCAGCTGGAAGCCGAGATTAAAAACAGTGGCATCGCTACCGCTGAGCTGAGTAACAAGCTACTACGTCCGCTGCAATTGCTCAAAGCGGATATTGAAGTGGAAACTAGCCTATCCACCATCTATATGCTGCAAACCCAAACCGCCGTGGAGCGTTTTGATGAAGCCTTGTATGAGCTGGAAAGCGAAGTTCAGACGGAAATCCAGCGTCAGGCCAAAGCGGCACAACTGGCTCAGAGCAAAGCAGAGAGTGTAACCAACACTGCAACCACCGCTAGCCCAGTTACATCAACACCTGCTGCGAGTCCGGTACAGCCTGTGACAGCCGTAGTGCCACCGAAACCGGTGGTAGAAGTCGATGTCGCCAGCATTTACAGCAAAACCTCCAGCAGTGTCTATCTGGAAACAGAAGAATCAGTGGATCAGTTTGTAGACGCACTCAAAGCTGAATTGAAAAAAATTGTGAGTGATAAAAAGCGTGTGCGTATCCGCTAACTTGGGTTAGGGATATCGGCATCAGCCATTAATTAAAGGTTTAAAGATGAATACCAGTCATATTAAAAAATACGCACCGCAAGCACGTAACGATTTTATCGCAGCGATGCGCAAGCAGGCCGCCAAGTATGGCATCACCGCAGACCGCATTTTACCGGCAGAACAGAAAGGCGACTTGCTGCTGATTGGCGATCAGGTTTTTCCGCTATCCGTCATGAAACCACGTGACAAGCTGATCAAGCGCATTCAAACCAGCAGTTTTGAGCAGACGATTGATTATATCGCTTACAGTTGGTTTAACCGTCTCTGTGCCATTCGTTACATGGAATGCAAAGGCTTACTGGATCATGGTCGCCGTGTGCTCAGCAGTGCCGATGGTAGTGCAGGCTTGCCACAGATTCTGGAAGAATGTCTGGACATTGAGCTACCGAATTTAGATGCCAGCCGTGTGGCTGAACTCAAGCTGGATGGCAATAAAGACGAAGAACTCTATCGTGAATTGTTACTAGCGCAGTGTCATGCGTTGAATCAGGTCATGCCACTCCTGTTCGAACAGGTGTCTGATGAATCTGAACTACTATTACCTGACAATTTGACCAAAACCGATTCTTTGATTCGTGATCTGGTCAGCAGCATTCCAGAAGAAGACTGGTCGGATGTGCAGATTATTGGTTGGCTGTATCAGTTCTATATTTCTGAAAAGAAAGATCAGGTGATTGGTAAAGTCGTCAAGAGTGAGGACATTCCTGCCGCGACACAGTTATTCACCCCAAACTGGATTGTGAAATATCTGGTGCAAAACAGTGTTGGTCGTCTATGGATGATGGCACAGCCTGATAGTACGCTGGCCAGTGAGTGGGAATACTATATTCAGCCGGCTGAGCAAAGTGATGAAGTCAATGCCCAGCTGAAACAGCTGATTGATGTACGCATTAGTGAAGATGGCGATACTTTAAACCCTGAAAGCATTACCGTGCTCGATCCGGCCTGTGGTTCGGGGCATATTCTGGTGGAAGCCTACGATTGCTTAAAAGCGATTTATTTGGAACGTGGTTACCGCAGTCGTGATATTCCACGTTTGATTCTGGAAAACAACCTGTACGGGATTGATATTGATACCCGTGCAGCACAGCTCGCCAGTTTTGCACTGTTGATGAAAGCGCGTGAAGATGACCGCCGTTTATTTAGCAATCCACCAAAGCTGAATATTATTGCGCTACAAGACAGTCAACCTGAACGTTTAGAAGCATTTAGCCAAGATTTAGCTAGTGCCAATATTGCACAGGCAGATTTAAAAGAACTGTTGGACCTATTTGAACATGCTTCGAACTTTGGTTCTTTGATTCAAATTCCTCAAGCATTTGCTAAAAAGCTGCCTGATTTAGAAACCAAGCTGAATACAGCTTTAGAGTCAGGGGATATTTTTGCACAACAGTCAGCACAAGAGTTATTGCCTTTAGTACAACAAGCTATATTACTTGCTAAACAATATGATGCAGTAATTGCAAACCCGCCGTATATGGGCGGTAAAGGCATGAATACAGCACTTAAAGATTTTGCGAAAAAGACATTCCCTGACAGCAAGTCAGATATGTTCGCAATGTTTATAGAGCGATGCCAAGAACTTTCTAAAGCATCAGGTGAAACAGCGTTTGTAACACCTTACGTATGGATGTTTATTTCGTCCTATGAGCAAATGCGTAGCAAATTGATTACAGATGCGACAATACAATCACTCATTCAACTTGAATACAATGCCTTTGAACCAGCGTGTGTCCCTGTATGTGCTTTCATTGTAGGAAAATCACACATAGCAAATTTTGTTGGTGGTTATATTAAATTATCTGAATTTAAGGGACATGAAAATCAAGCACCGAAAACTATAGAAGCGATTAACAATCCTGATTGTGGTTGGTTTTTTTCTGCTAAACCAGATGATTTTAAGAAAATACCTGGAAGTCCTGTGGCTTATTGGGTGAGTGATAAAATAGTAGATGCATTCACATTTGGTAAACCATTAAAAGAATATGCTGATGCAAGACAAGGGTTAGCTACCGCAGATAATAATCTGTATTTAAAACTATGGAATGAATTAAATATAAATCAAATTTATTTTGAGGCTACAGACGCTACTAAGGCAATTCAATCAGGTCGAAAATGGTTTCCTCATAGCAAAGGGGGGGGCTTTAGACGATGGTATGGGAATAATGAGTGGGTAATAAATTGGGAAAATGATGGTTTTGAATTAAGAAAATTTGAGAAAAGTGTTATCCGTAATGCGCATGATTATTTTAAAGGAGGAGTGACTTGGTGTGATTTAACTTCAAGTTATTTTAATGCTAGAAGTGTTGGTCAAGGCTTTGTATTTGACACAACAGGTCCAACAGCCATTTTAAAGAAACAAGAGCATAAATCTATTTTGCACGGTTTTATGAACTCTAAAGTTTTTCAGACCTTAGTTAATATTTCTCTGCAAGGATTACATTACAGTAATGGAGTAATAGCTATAACTCCTGTTTTAGAAAAAATATTTGATGATAGTCGGTTATCTAAAATTGAAAATAAGCTATATGAAATTTCTAAAATTGATTGGGACTCTTACGAAACCTCATGGGACTTTACTGAAAACCCTATTATTCGTACCCAACAATCCAATTTAGAACAAGCATTTAACACATGGCAACAGCAAAATGCTGACGCCGTGGCTGAAATGAAACGGCTAGAAGAAGAAAACAATAAGCTGTTTATTGATGCTTATGGTTTACAGGACGAACTGACACCAGATGTACCCGATGAGCAAATCACGCTCACCCGTGCCGACCGTGAAAAAGACAGCCAGCGTTTAGTCTCTTATGCGCTTGGCTGTATGATGGGACGTTATAGCCTGGACGAACCAGGTCTGATCTATGCCCATGCAGGCAATCAAGACTTTGATGCCAGCCGGTATCAAAGATTCCCAGCCGATGCAGACGGTATTATTCCACTGACCGAAATGCACTGGTTTGAAGATGATGCAACGCACCGTATTCGAGAGTTCCTAACTGCCGTTTGGGGTAAAGATACGCTAGATGCCAATATGCAGTGGCTGGCAGAAAGCTTGGATAAAAAAGCCAGTGAAACAGCTGAAGATACCATTCGCCGTTACCTCGCTAGCAAGTTCTATAAAGATCACATGCAGACCTATAAAAAGCGGCCGATCTACTGGTTATTTAGCAGTGGTAAACAGGGGGCTTTCCAAGCATTGGTGTATTTACACCGCTATAACGAAAGTACCTTGGCACGTATGCGTACCGAATACGTCATGCCGCTGATTTCTAAAATGTCCGCTATGGCCAATTCTTTGCAAAGTGAAATAGAAAACAGTGATTCTGCTGCTGAAATCAAACGAAAAGAAAAAGAGCTGCAAAACCTGCATAAGCAACAGGCTGAACTCAGTAGTTTTGAGGAAAAACTGCGCCATTATGCCGATCAGCGTATTTCACTGGATCTAGATGATGGGGTGAAAGTGAACTATGGCAAGTTTGGGGACTTGTTGGCTGAAGTCAAAGCGATTACGGGGGAGAAATGATGAATGCTTTTTCTCCGGTACTAGACCTTGATGAGGTCGTTGCATGAATTTAAGTCAACTACAACAAGGTCTGGAACAAGCCTTTTATATTGAACAGCACCGGATTGTCTTCTGGTACGATGCGGAACAGTCCTTTAGCGAAGAAGTAAAGGCGTTAAAACTGAATGATGTTCATATTCTGAATATGGCAGAAGAGTCGAGTCTGGAGATCAAGCTCAAACTGGAACTTGAGGATCAGCAGGGTAAATACTTGCTGTATTTCCCTAGTCCTGAGCCTGAGACCGAAAAAGACTGGTTACTGGACATCAAGCTGTATTCACGCAGCTTCTATGCCGATCGTTTCTCGATTATTTTCAATGAGCTGGGTTTACAGCAGCAGAGTCTAAGAGAACATCTGGCCAAACGTGAAGAATTCCTTAAAGCCAAAGCCCGTCTGAGTACATTGAAACGCTATATCCAGCCTGATGCAGATGCACAGGATCTGGATATGGCCATGATTGCGGCTGTGGTCAAGGCTGACAGTGCCGAACTTATGCATATCGTTCTGGCACTGGCAGATGAAATGGTACAGCAGAACCTGGCTCTGGAAGTAAATCCAGACTCCTTTGCTGAACTGGAAAAATTCCAACTAGTGCCAGCTTTAGTCACAGCATTACAGGCGGAAATTGGTTATCCAGCATCGGTTGAAGAGTTGAATGGGGAAGCACCATTCAAGCTCGGTACGTTCTTTATCCGTTTGATGAGCACAGGTTTCTGTGAAAGCTTGGGCGATATCCCCGTATGGGCTCAAGAACTGGTGATGTCATCCGTCAGCTCCCGTGCGACGGCTAGAGCCTTTTTGTCGCGCTGGAGAGACAGTTCTAAATACTACCCAACCTTCGATACACTCTCTCAGACCGTGGCCAATGCACTGCGGATCCAGGAGAAGGTCGGGGTCTTTGATCTGGAGCAGCTGCTCGATGTCATGACCTTTGAAGTGATTGAACAAAAGATCATTGTCGATCTGGCCAGCCAGATCCCTGCAGCAACCAAAGCTGAACTGGAACATTTCAGAACGATTATTTCTACCCGTCTGGATGGCTATTGGGCTTCCAAACATAAGGATGATGCAACACGCCGTAAATATCGTACTGTCTATACAGCGTTGCAGGCAGCCATTGAGCTGTTTAGCCTGCGACAGCAGTTTGATGCCGGTTTCTATTTCGACTCGAGTGAAGCTTTGTATAAAGCCTACGAGCAGGAGTTGTATCGCTTTGATATGGCTTATCGCCACTACAGTGCTGCTTCTCAACGCGCTCATGTCGATATCCTGAAAAAACTCGATGAAGAAGTCGAAAATTGCTATTCCTACTGGTATATCGATCACATGGCGCGCAACTGGGGAGAGCGGATTGAAGCAGAGCAACGTCTGAATGTCTGGAAAATGGCAGATATCCCAAATCAGCAAAACTTCTATGATACCCATGTCAGACCCTTGCTGAATTCTGCAACGAAACGCCGTATTGTGGTGATCATCAGTGATGCTTTTCGCTATGAAGCTGCGGTAGAGCTGCGTGATCGTATCAATGAAAAGCGTTATTCTGAAGCGACATTGTCTTCACAGCTGGGCGTTGTCCCAAGTTACACCACACTTGGCATGGCCTCGTTGTTGCCGCATCAGACTTTGGAGTACAAAGAGGCCGCAGGTGATGATGTTTTAGTAGATGGGCAGTCCAGCAAAGGGACTGCAGCACGATCCAAAATTCTGGCTGCCTATAATGGATTGGCGGTTACCGCTGAAACGGTAAAAGGTTGGTCGCGTGATGAAGGCCGTGAAGCACTTAAAGACCATGATTTGATTTACGTTTATCACAACGTGATTGATGCTCGGGGAGACAGTGCCTCTACAGAATCAGAAACCTTTATGGCGGTGGAACATGCCATTGAAGAACTGACCGAACTTAGCCGCAAAATCTTGATGCATTTCAATATTTCTACCCTGTTGATCACAGCCGACCATGGCTTCTTGTTCCAGCAAAGTAAACTGGAATCTGCGGATCGTTCAAGCTTGACTGAAAAACCGACCAATGCATTGAAAAGCAAAAAACGCTATGTGATTGGGCATGGTTTACCAGAGAGCAAGGAAGCATGGAAAGGCTCAACCCAAGCTACGGCAGGCACACTATCTGCGACTGATTTCTGGATTCCAAAAGGGGCGAACCGTTTCCATTTTGTGGGAGGCTCACGTTTCGTACATGGCGGAATCATGCCTCAGGAAATCGTAGTGCCTGTACTGACAGTAAAACAGCTGCGTGGTGAAAAGGCTGGACAGCGGACCAAGCGTAAAGTTGAGGTCATTTCTACCAAATCCACGCTGAAGATGGTCAATAACATCCAGAAGTTTGATTTGATGCAAACCGAAGCTGTCAGTGAGCTGGTCATGCCAGTGACTTTATCCATTGCCATTTATGATGGGGATCTTAAAGTTTCCAGTGAAGAAACCTTGACTTTTGATAGCAGTACCGACTCTGTTGCCGATCGGGTCAAACAGGTCAGACTGTCATTATCCGGTACTGATTTTGACCGTAAGAAGGATTACTTCCTAGTGCTGAAGGACAAAGACCTGAATATCGAAATGCAACGCTATAAGGTCACCATTGATCTGGCATTTACCGATGACTTCTCCTGATAACGAATTAACGATAGAGCGTAGCCTACATGGAATCTGCTAACGATAAAGAACTGGATCAGCTGCTGAATGAACACTTTGCTGGGCGGGTGGTACGTAAGGATCTGACTAAACTGATCAAAGAAGGGGCAAATGTCCCTGTCTATGTACTCGAATACCTGCTGGGGATGTACTGTGCCTCGGATGATCCAGAGATCATTGAACAGGGACTACGTAACGTAAAGACCGTACTGGCTGAGAACTACGTCCGACCGGATGAAGCCGAGAAGGTGAAATCCCTGGTCCGTGAACGGGGCAGTTATAAGGTCATTGATCGGGTGACTGTAAAACTGAATGAGCGTAAAGACAAATACGAAGCATCATTTAGTAATCTGGGCATCAAAGATGCCGAAATCTCGGCAGGCATCGTCAAAGAGTATGAAAAATTACTTGTTGGTGGTATCTGGGTCATTGCTACGCTCAGTTACTATTATGAAGAAGGACAAACCAATTCTCCATTTGGGGTGAGTTTACTCAAGCCGATTCAAATGCCGAATATGAATATGGATGAACTTTTCAGTGGCAGAGCAGCATTAAGCACTGATCAGTGGCGCGAGAGTTTAATCCGTTCGATCGGCATGGAACCGGCTTCGTTAAAAGAGGACGTGCAATGGCACCTATTAGCGCGTATGGTTCCGTTCGTTGAAAATAACTATAACGTCTGTGAACTTGGACCACGCGGTACCGGGAAAAGCCATATTTACAAAGAGTGTTCACCGAATAGTATTCTAGTTTCAGGTGGGCAAACCACTGTCGCCAATCTGTTCTATAACATGAGTAGCCGCCGTATTGGTCTGGTTGGACTCTGGGATGTGGTGGCCTTTGATGAAGTCGCTGGTATTTCCTTTAAGGACAAAGATGGCGTACAGATCATGAAAGACTACATGGCCTCTGGATCTTTTGCCCGTGGTCGTGAACAGATGGAAGCCTCAGCTTCGATGGTTTTTGTGGGTAATATTAACCAAAGTGTGGAATCTCTGGTTAAAACAAGCCATCTCTTGGCGCCGTTCCCTGAAGCCATGATTGATTCGGCATTCTTCGATCGTTTTCATGCTTACATCCCCGGCTGGGAAATTCCCAAGATGCGCCCGGAGTTCTTCACCAACCGTTATGGCCTGATTGTTGATTATCTGGCTGAATTCTTCCGGGAAATGCGCAAGCGTAGCTTTGCAGATTCCATTGAGAAGTACTTCAAACTCGGAAATAACCTGAATCAGCGTGATGTGATCGCCGTTCGCAAGACGGTTTCTGGATTGATGAAGCTGCTCTACCCACACGGTCAGTTTAATAAAGAAGATGTACGGCAATGTCTTCAATATGCACTGCAGGTGCGCCGTCGGGTTAAAGAACAGCTGAAGAAAATTGGAGGGATGGAATTCTATGATGTGCATTTTAGCTATATCGACAATGACACCCTAGAAGAGCACTTTGTTTCCGTCAAAGAGCAGGGGGGTGGCGGACTGATTCCTGAAGGTCCAGCCAAGCCAGGTTTTCTGTATACCATCGGGCTGAGTAATAAAGGCATGCCGGGGTTATACCGCTTAGAACTTCAAGTGACCAAAGGTTCTGGAAAATTGGCGACATCAGGCTTATGGAATTCAAGCAGTGCCAAGGAGCAGGTCAAAATCGCATTTGACTACTTCAAGGCCAATGCATCCAGAATATCGGGTGGCAGTAAGGTGCTGGAACATGACTTCCACTTACATGTGGTTGAATTACAGAATACCGGGCCGCTCAGCCATCTTGCCTTACCAAGTTTAGTGGCTTTCGCTTCTGGCCTGTTAGGACGATCGGTACAAAGTCAGATGGTGGTACTGGGTGATATGAGCTTGGGTGGTTCTGTGACACCGGTGGAAAGTATTGCCGAATGTCTGCAAGTTGCTTTTGATGCTGGTGCCAAGAAGGTTGCTTTGCCAATGAGTAGTGCGGCAGATATCCCAACGATTCCTGTGGAACTGTTTACCAAGTTCCAGACCAGCTTTTATGCAGATCCGGTAGATGCTGTGTTTAAGGGGCTAGGGGTGGATTAATTTCATATCTGTCTGGAAGAGTTACAGTAGATTGTTTTAAATTCAGTTTCTCAAGTTAAACACCATGTTGTAAAAGCATAATACTGCCTCTTTTAAAGAGCTAGTATTTTAGTGGGGGATTACCCTTCATTTTTTCTTGATCAGATATCTGTTGTATTTTGACAGGATTTTGTTGATCTAAATATTTTTGATACCAAACACGCAATGTTTCAGGAGTACAACCGATTTTAGGAGCAATAGCTGTGATTGCTGCCCAAGTAGAAGGATAATCTTTTTCAGATTCAATTAGTAATTGAACCGCTCTTTCTCTGATTTCAGGGGTCAATTTTACTTTGCCATTTGTAAGGTAAAAGGGGGCAATTTTAGAATGCCGTTGACAATGTATCGCCTTTTGAGTTTGAAGCAATGTACAATGATAAGATTAACCCGTTAGGTCAGGTGGCCTAACTTAAATAAAAATTCTCCGACAAACCCGGTACGGTTCATAGCGAGTATCTGCTTATAAAAATTAGGTTTATTTGATTTTAACATCCGAATTGGGTATATGAGACTTTATGTTAAATGAATGATATAACCCATAGAGAAATATCATCAAATAATGAAGATACTTCGGATAAATTTTTGCTATAAATTATTGTTTTTATATCATTTTCTGAAAGCTTCCAAAATCCATCGGATGCTAGAATATATGTGGATTTTTTTTCAATATCTAAGGTCTTAAAGCTCAAGGGTTTTAACTTTTTTGTATTAAATGACTTGGTGACAATATTATCATTTGAAGAAGACCTAAGTATCATTTCGATACTTTGGGGATCTGTTTGATTATTTAAGCTCATCGCTAAATTATGAGGATAAGTAATCCAACTGATTTGTTGCTCATTATTGATTTTCCCAAGTCTGCAATCACCCAAATGTGCTGAATAAATTTGAGTCTGACTAAAAATAACCATCAAAATACTCATTGCTGCAGGTCGCAATTTTCCCCGATGTTCTATATAAAAATTCTCTGTTAGACGTTCAAAAAAATCATGTATATCTTGTGTAGTATTATTTAATTGAGCAAAGACGTCCTTCAAAGAAAGCACATAAGCCTGAAAATTTTTAACTAGTATGTCGCTGTTTTTACATCCCCCATGACCATCCACTACGTAACAAAAATATAGATTTTCATTATCAGTAAGGTTCCCTACAGCATCGATTCCAAATTTTTCTGGTGCGCTAAGATTCTGACATAAGGAAAAGGAGTTTATTAATATGCTTTTGGCCATTGTTTTATGATCGCTTGAATTACTTGTAAAGCTCTTTCTCTTGAGCCAAATCTACATTGATCTTCCATTATGATTTCAAAATCAGTTAATTCAGTGAGTTTTTTAAATTGGTCAGATAAGTAATCTTTGAGTTCTGTTGGAGCATTATAGACTTCTTCAACTAAGGAGGATCGTCCCAAGCAAATTGTGATGATATCTTCTAAGTCTTTGCTATATAAGGGATCTTCTTTACGGCCATGTAATGCTTCAAACTTGGTTGCTAAGAAATATTCAGGCATTAAGGTATTGATAATTAAATTATTTCCTAGCTTATACTCTACTTTTTTCTTATAAGCTTCTAGATACCAAGAATTAGAGAAGCCTAAAATTTTTTCATCAGTGGGCATAAAGTCTACAATTAGATCTTCCCCTAGTTGGTAGCGACAAGTGAAGTCCGTGTTCTTTTCAAATGGATCTGAACTTTGATAATTTTTAAACCCTAGTTTTCTGACTTTCTCATCTAACTCATACCATTGGGTTGTAGTCTTTATATCTACAATTAAATCAACATCTTGAGTGTATCTAGTTGATAAAGATAAATTTTCTGGATCTAAAAACAGGCTAGTAGTGCACCCTCCAATAAATACTAGGTCTTTGATAAGATCCTCGCTTAAAGCACTTATAACCTGCTCTAGCATCTTCATTTGTGTTAAAGCATTATTCATTGTAGATACTCACGTAATAACTTTTCAGCTATTTTCTTTTCCCTTGGGGAACCTATTCTAAACACATCAATAAGAGCAAAAACTTCATACAGGAAATTATCATCTAACGCTGCATATGGTACAGATTTATATAATGGTTCAACTGCTAATCCTGAAATTGATTGATAGCTTTGAGCGGGCCAAATATAAGGTAATGAAGAAGAATACGATAAATGATCTGAAAGTTTTTTATTATTGAAAACAGTAGGAATACCAATATCAATAGCACCAACTTCTGTATGGAAAAAGTATTGAAAACTGTAAATAATTAGGTCTAAGAGAGCTCTTCTATTGGTTTTCCATTGCATTTCTACTAGCTCTAATCGCTTAAATGGTGAATTAGAGGTTACGATCAATAGCCCTATCTTGATTAAACGCTTTAAAGATTCTGCAACCTCACTTTTACTAATAACTACTGCTTCAGCCAACCCTCTGATTGATAAAGAATCATAAAAAGCACTTAATTTTAAAAAGATATCTAACTGCTCATCTTCTAATTTATCCCACTCAAGTTGTGCTTCTGAATAGTATTCTTTGAATATCTGGTGCTGATTCTCAATAGAGATCAGTTTTACGAGAACTAGAATGTCTTGAGGTTTAATCATATTAAGTTACCTTGTCCTTAATCCGTGGACTGAATTCATATTTGATCAACTCATTACACTATTTGCAAGTATTTTTTAAAAATAATATTAAATAAAAAAGCCCGACATCTTGTCGGGCTTTTTCATGTTTGGTGCTAGGTAGGGCTGTCTACCTAATAATCCTGGTGCTAGAACTTATCGTTATTGTTTTATGTTCCGGAACGTCCTGTTCCTGTATGACTTCATCATAAGTAAAAAACCGCAGCTGCCCTAGCCGCAAAATCCCTAAATCTCTGTGCGCCAGGGCGTACAAAAATGGCTAAAAGTTGTCCCGGTTTTATCCGCAGAAATTGGGGATAGTTGGTGTCTATGTCGGATAACCGCCATTATATTTAATAAAAGTATAAGATCAGGGAAAGTTACAGTTTTTATTTAAAATTGAAGTATCCATTAGACTTATGAATATTTATAAAAGGTATATAATGAGTATTATTAACCCTCAAGAAACCTCTATGAAAGGTTTACAGTCAATCATTCTTTATGATTCTTTTCTTTCATCTAAACTATTCCGAGTTGATATTAGTGGTGGTCATACAAACATTACCGGTATCAACGGTGCAGGGAAAACCTCATTCCTGAACCTGATTCCTATTTTCTTTGGTGCCTCACCAAATGGGTTAATAGAGAAAGCTGCAAACAAGAAAAATTTCGTAGACTACTATTTGCCGAGCAGTCGAAGCATGGTGATTTTTGAATACCTTGCTCACTCAGGTACAAAGTGTGTGGTGCTGTATCGCAATAATAATCAGGGCAAGCACAACTACCGATTTGTTGATGGATGCGCGGAAGATACGCTATTAAGTGAGAGCAGTCTGGAAATCTTGGGTCTTTCTCAGAATGTGAAAGACGTATTTGATCAGGTTTATAAATCTGGCGTTGATGTGAGCCGTCAGATCGACAGCATCCCTGAATATATCTATACGCTGACTGCAGATAAATCACGACTGACAGGTGAAAGAAACCTTCGTGATTTATGCAACCGCTATTCACTGTCTGGAAGCAAACAACAGCTAAAATTCCTGAGCAATCTGACCCAGGTAACGATTAACCAGAACAATGTTGTCTCAAACTTCAAAACCATGTTAATTGAAGCGTATTTGGACAACGAGAAAATCAAAACAAAACCAACCTCTACCGCAGATTGGTTAGCAACCATCAATGATGTGAAAGCCCTACAAAGCCTTCAATCGGAAAAGCAGAAGATTATCTCTGGCATTCAGTTAAAGAATGCGGTCTTAGCCTCCTTTAATGCGCTTCATGCACACCTGTTGGTACTCCGGGACCATGTGGTGAACTACGAGCAGCAGATCAGTTCGATAGAGCATGAAATCTATGCGGTAAAGAACAAAGGGAATGAGACAGTCCGTAACCTGAATAACCAGATTGTACAAGTCAAAGAGCTGATTGCAGTAAAAGAAAAGTCTGCAGGTAACTTTAAACAGGCAATTCATGATATTGAAGTTGCGGAAAGACGTTATCAAGACATGAATATTTCCGTCATGGAACAGGAATATAAGAAACGTGCGCACTACTTCAACGAGATTGAAGAAGCGAAGAAATACAAACAGTTTTTGACTGAAAGCTACGAAAATATCAACCGCGAGTACGACAAGCATTCAGCAGATTTGCTTCGTGAAAAAATGGCATCCAGTGAAGCCCTTAATGCTGAATCTAACGAGGTTCAGGAGGCAATCAACCAGTTGCGAAACCGCTTTGATCTCAAGGTGAAAGAGCTTGAGCGCAAACAGGCTGAACAGCTCCAAATTCTTGATCAAGAAATTTCCAGTGAACGTCAAAGGCTTCTGGATATCCAGTCAGCAGCTATGGAGCGCATGCACCAATCAACACTGTTTACGGATGAAGAAAACCTACAGCTACAGCGCCTCAAGTTGGCTTATGAAGTCAAAGAGAATACCTTGTCTGCAAAGTCTGACGAATTGAAAGCGGCTCAAAACAAGCTTAAACAACTTAATTTTGATCAAAACAAGGCGCAGTATGATCTTAATGGATTAAAAGCCAAGCTTGAGAAAGCCAAGCAGTCAGAAGAGAATCTGCGTACAACCCTGTTCCAGAAAGACACCTTGCTACGGTTCCTGAATGATGCACCGAATGAAGATGTGGACTGGCGTACTACCATTGCGAAGGTCATCAATCCTGAGCTTTTCTTCAAAACCAACCTGAACCCTGTCTGGCAAACTGGCGTGAATGCCAATGCCCTAAGCCTCTATGGTCTTGAAATAGACCTGAACAAGTTGGAGATTCCAGGGGAAGCCGACAGTCTTGAGCAACTACAAATACGTCTGAAAGATGCCGAGATTTACACGGCTTCTTTGGTTGAGCAGTACGACAAGCAATCGCATCTGGCTCAGTCCATCCATAGAGAGATCAACGAGACCAATATTGCAGTTGTTAAACTCGAAAATGAGTTAAATACCCTGCAAAACGAGAAGCAGCAAGCCCGACAGGTTTATGACCAGACTGAGAAAGAGCTGAAAGCGAAGAAGGCAGAAGCTACACGTATTGAGCAAGAAGCTGTAAATAGAGCGAAATACGAGCTGCAAACTTTCAACAATCAGATTGAGCCGAAGAAACGTGGTGAGCTTCGATCAGCCAACATGCTTGAAAAAAATGGCTTAAAGGAGAGCTATGATGCGTCCTATGCAGACTTGCGTATCAAGCTTGATCTGATTGCCACAAAGGAAAAGCAGCTAGAGAGCAGCTATCAAGCCAAGATGGATGATTTGACCAACCTGTATCACAGCAAACTGCGTGAGCAAGGCGTGGATGAAAATATCCTGAAACAGGCAGAAATGAAGATCAAGGCTGCGATTGCACAGCACACCAAAGTCAAAGGCTATGAAAGCATTTTGGCTGAGTACGATATGTGGAAGAAAAACCACTATCAGTACAAGCAGAACCATATCGAGGACATGAACCAAGCTCTGAAACTTGTATCTGAATACAGCCACAATCTTTCCAAACTGGAAAGTGAGCTTGAACAAGTCCGAACCTCCCTTCGTACAAGAGTGGACAATCTTGAAGCGAGTGCACAAGATTTCAGGGAGAAAATCAAAAAGCTGGATAAACAGGGGCGTGAAATCGAAAACCTGTTCGATGACGATATCCTATTGGTAGAGGTAGATCGACCTGAGTTTTTAAGCTTCGACAGCTTCTCTCGTGATCTGGGTACGTTGGCTGATACACAGAAGAAACAGATTTATCAATTACGCTTGCAGACAAACGCTTCTAAGGCATTACTGCGCAAATATGAAGCCTTCTCTCTGTTCAAGCTGTTTGAGGAAAAGATGGAGAGTATGGGGACTACCAGTGAAACCATGAACACCATTAACTCCATGTCTACCATCGAAAGCATCATGGACTACGACTTGCCGAAAAAGCATGATGCAGTCACAAACATTTTCCGTAATAAATCGGCTCAGTTGCGTAACTATATTCAGGAAATCCTTAATCTAAATAAGCGTTTAAAGAGCGTATCTACGGAACTGTCTGGTTACCTGAACCGTAGCAACAAGTTCAAGGCATTCACTGACTTCTCAATGAATCTGGAAAGTGTGCTGAATGACAAGAACACCCTAGATCAGCTCAATCAGTTTGTTTTGCAGTGTGAGGACTATCAATCCTTTGAAAACATGCAAAGCAGCTCCATTCCGAGCGAGGATTTCATTCGTTGCTGTGAATACACCTTAAAGGCAATTGAAAGCACCAAAGGACATACTGATGATATCCGCTCTATGGTACGTCTGAAAATGAGCGTGATGAACAATGGTCGTCTTGCCGAGCTGCGTACTGACAACGACTTTACCAGTGCAGGGAGTACAGGAACGTCACGTATTCTGGTGCTGATCATGTTCCTCGCATTGTCACGGAAGTTATGCCCTGATAACTCGACCTACATCCATATCCCGCTTGACGAGATTGGCAACTTTGATGCGATCAACACCAATTTGCTGTTCGACATGATGGACCATAACAAAATCTATCTGGTCTGTGCTCAACCGGAAAACTCAACCTCTAACCACAAGTTTAAGAATCTCTACATTGTTGGAGCCAATGGTGTCAGCACTGTTGTTCCACTGGAAATCGAAGGCGATAACCCATTGCTTGCAGCAGAACCAGTCTAATAGGGAAAAAGTGGAGAATTTTAAATGGCTGATAAACGATTAACAAAAGTAGCGACCAAATTATTAGAAGGTTATCTAATTGACCAGTGGAGTGATTTTGAGAACTTTGAGTTTTTGAATGATGTCGAATTTTTAGATCAACTAAACAACCATATTAGTTTTCTAGGCAAAAAGTGTATTCAGACACCGTGCGGTGGTGGGTATTTCCTGATTTACCTTGATATTGAAAGTGACCCTGAGATCAAAAAGGTCATCACCAAACAGTTTGAGGAAAACGTCAGCAAAATGGAGCCACTTGTGGACTGGCTGCGACTGTTCAGAAAGGCAGGGGGGCGCAATGAACCTCTGATTGGAGGCGACAGAATTACGTCTGGTGAAATCCTGGTTGAAGTGGAGAAGTCCAAGCATGTCCAAAAAGGGCTAAAAGAACTCTCTGCAAAGTTGGGTAAGACCGCAAGCACAGTGAAAGACCAGATCAACGGTGTTATTCAGTTTTTGGTACAGCGCGAATATTTAGTGCCGGTTGGGGTTGTGGGTACTGAGTTTTTGGCAACTTCACGTTGGTCGATTTTCTACGATGAAGCTGAGTACCTTGCCGAACACAATGCGATTGATATCACTCAAACAGATGATGTGGAGCAGGGCGAGTTACTATGATCGACTTCGTGAATCCGGCTGAACGTGGGGCGAAGGTTTTCTCTGCAAACATTGATGCTATTGCCGAAGCAATCATGTTTACCAGTTCGTCTATTCAGGTCAATGAATCAAACAAATCCTTGATTGATAATTTGCTGTCTTGCGATCTTGGGTATCTGGATGCAGAAAAAAACACGCTGCATCTAAGAAACTTCGTCATTGAGTTTGTGAATTTCTATAAAAACAGAAAGAAACGCAACATTTCCGCACCCGACATTAGCGGTCTGATTGATCGTATCAAAACGGTGAGTACCGACTATGCCTTGTCAAAAGTCGAGGACCCGGAAAGTGCCGAAGTATTAAAGGTTGAAGCAAGTGACCTGATTATTGAGCTTTCAAACAATATCAGCGAGAACATGACCAATTTTGCCGATCAGTGCTTTGAGTATCTGTCGCTGTTCAACAACTACGACATGAAAATGCGTAAGGCTGAACAAAGCTTAAAGACTGCCAAAATGCTAATTACGGCACTGGAAATCCTTTCACCAAATACGATGGATGAATTGGCGGTAGGTGATGCAGACTTGCAGAGAGTGATCTCCAAACGTCTCAAGCCAAGCGTGTTTGAAGCCATTGAAGAAATGAACCACAGCCATCACCGACTGGACAAGCAACTCTTTGAATGGAAAAAGGACATAAAAACCCAGGAGCGAATCAATCTGATTGATGCGCTGCACCGTCATTTTGCCAACAACCGGACGCTGAATGCCGATATTGATTTCAACAAGGCACCTGATAGCTTCCGTCGTGTACCACTTATCAAGCTGAAAGCTCGTGCCGATATCTACCTTGAGGATTTTGAGAACACTTTATCTGCGGTAGCTCAGACAGCCAATCAGAAGCGTGTTAAAAAAGATGGTCCAGTTGTTAAAAAAAAACGCCCACCGGTAGAGAAGGCAACGCATACGATAGTGAAGGCAGTCTCACCTCTGGATAAAGCTGCATTTTTCTTCTTTGACGCTTTTGGCAGTCCGGCAATCAATGAAATATCAGCAAAGAACGCCTACATACGCCTAGAGCCTGGATGCAAATTTGAATACTGGATTAGTCGCCTCCTGTATGAGTTTGAACTCAACCACTCAAACCATCTTGAGTTGCAGTTAGTGGGTGAAACGGATGCTAAATATAATGGCAACTACTACATTTCAGATATCGTGTTTCGTCGCAAAGACAGCAACGGAAAGGTGATGCAATGCGCTTAGGGCAAAGAGAACTCTCAATCATTCAGACGGTTTTACAGCTTAAAACCAGAGTGGTGAAGCTTAACAAGACATGGACAATGCTGAACAAAGACATGCAGATCGGTAGCATCATCAAACGTGAGCTGCATCTAAGTGAATCAGATCTTGATGTGCTTCGGGTTCTGTACGGAAAGCATGTAAAAACGGAGCCAGAGGTAACGTATGACTCCAATGCAGACCGAATATCGCTTGCTGATCATCGTATAGATGAAAAGTCTGGCAATGCCAGCGTTTTCGGTGAGCAGCTTTGGTTTGCTGCGATCAATGCACAACTACCGTTAAAGTCCGGTGAGATGCACATTGCACATCCTGGCGTGACAACAGCCGTGTCCTTAGAGCATCTTGCAGTAGAAAAAATCAGGAAGCTGATCATTATTGAGAATGGCACTATGCTTGTACGGATTTCGGACTGGTATCAGCAAGTTCCACTCGAATGGCAAGACAGCCTATTCCTTTACAGGGGGCATGGTAAGAACTGCCGGTCAGTCAATCAGTTGCTTGAAGTTCTGCCAGAAGAATGTCCGGTAGCGGTGTATACCGATTTCGACCTGTATGGGTTGAATATCGCCAATAATTTCAACCTGATCAGACCAGTCTCTGTGATGGTTCCCCAATGTTGGCAAAGCATTAAAGAACAACACCCTGATAACAACTTCTATAAGTATGTAGACCAGTCAGAGTACATTTCGGATTTGTCGGAAACCGAAGGCATGTCGGAGCCGATGAAAGCGATCTTGAAGCATGTGAACTTCAATAAAGTTGCAGTTATGCAAGAGAACGTGAACCGGCTTGGTCCATTGGTGTGTATAGCAATTTAAGGGCACTGTTGCAAAAGTTCAAGGTGTTACTTTAGACTATACCCTAAAGTTACAATCTGAAAGTTCATGAAATTATGTATCATTTAAATGATTTTTAATCATAAGTAACATGTAACTTTAGTGTTAAAGAATTATAATTTACGAAATTGTTCATTTTTATCCAATTGGGGCGTGAAAAAGTGAAAGGCCAAAAAGTAGGGTATGTCCGGGTAAGTTCTGTCGAGCAAAACACTGGACGTCAACTTGAAGGAATTGAGGTCGACCGGATTTTTGTTGACCGTGCTTCAGGTAAAAATACTGACCGACCTAAATTT